>JBJKOR010000753.1:0-1061 GCA_046707185.1 Anaerolineales bacterium
CTTCGAGAATCATCCACGCCATAAACGTTGCCGTCGGATTCAAGTGCATGATCTGATTGGCATTGACCACCAATGTGCCGTTGCCATCGGGATCGATGCGCAGATGGATGCGCGATTTTTCGTGCTCATTCTCGCGCGTGTAGTGATAAAGACGGGTTACGGAGTCCGAAGTCTACAGACTTCGGGCGGTAAAATCAGAAGACTTTGTACTCCGCTTTGGCAAAGTCAGAAGATTTTGCATTTTGTTCGTGAAACTTCTAAAATTCAGGGACATCATCTTCCTCTTTTATAATCTCGTGATCCTCACTAAAGAAATATTCTTCCAAAAAGAATAAGTAATTGCTATGCCTGTATTTATCTGGTTTGTCAACGCACCCATGCTTTACAGGATTCCAAAAGACATACTTTAGATGATTTATAAAATCCTGTTCTGAACGAATGCATCTATCCCAATAATTCCACCAGACCTTTCGTCCAACGATTTTATCTTCCTTGTTCCAACGACGCGCTGTAAACTTGTGGAAGCTGGCAACATACCTTGATAAATTCGATGGATTTTGGCCCGGCGATCTAACAATAACATGATAATGATTGTCCAGCACAACCCAAGCTATAATAGCCCATCCATATAGCTCCGATGCTCGTATGAATGCTTCACGCCAATTCACTTTTCGAGAATCAGTTTTCATAATGGGCTGCTTTTGATAAATTGCGCCTGTTATCATATAGATTGCATCCGCTCGAAACAAATGAACTGGTGTATGAAGTCTTGTCTTGAAAATATCGTCTGACATCTTGGCTCGCAATGCGATGTCTGGAGACATCGCACTCCGACTATCTTCCTCCACCTGCACACGCACAGCCGCCATGACCGCCACCGCCGCCGTAGCCCCTCGTCGAAGGAGGAGGCGGAGGATTGGTGACGTTGGTCACGCCGCTGGTGAATGAATTCAAATTGCCAATGACTTTGCTTGACATGTTTTGAACTCCGCCAACCACCGAGGCCGCGAAGGTTGCACCGGGCAAGGCATTCGATCGTCCGCCGGGAATGGACATGGAGG
>JBJKOR010000754.1:0-5575 GCA_046707185.1 Anaerolineales bacterium
CGGATTCGCCATCCAACGATCACGAAGTTGGAGCAACGCCTTGATCATTCCAGCGCTCCGAAGAAATGAGGCAGGCGCTTCTTCCAGGCAGTCGGCAGAATTTTATCGAGCGCATCATCCGCGGTGACAATGCCGTGCAAATGATTCTCGCTATCCACTACTGGCACCGCGATCAAATTGTATTTGGCAACGATCTGCGCAATATCGTTTTGCTGCATATCGAGTTCAACGCTCACAAGGCGCTTATGCATGAAATTAGTGACGAGCGTTTCCGGCTGGGCGACGATCAAATCGCTTAGTGAAAAAACACCCATCAAATGTTCCTGTTCGTCCGTGACATAAACATAATAGACCAGCTCCGCTTCTTCGCCGACTTTGCGGAGGTGATCGATGGCCTGTGCAGCCGTCATGGTTGGCGGGACGCTGATATATTCCGTGGTCATCAAACCGCCAGCGGTATCTTCATCGTAGCGCAACAGCTCCCGGACTTCTTCGGCTTCCTCCGTTTCCATCAATTTGAGCAAACCCTGACTGCGCTCCGGCGGAAGTTCGTTCAACAGGTCCGCGGCTTCATCGGGCGCCATTTCTTCGAGAACGTCCGCCGCCTTTTCATCGGTAAAGTATTCGAGCAGGTCGGCTTGAAAATCCGGCTCGACCTCTTCCAATGTGTCAGCCAGTTGCTTGATATCTAACTTTTGAAGCAGGTCGCTGTGCTCGGCCCGGTTGAGATCAGAGATAATCTCTGCAATATCCGATGGATGCAGTTCGGCCAGTTTCTCTGCAGGAACCTTGAGCCGCATGGATTGATCGTGAGTCAAAGGTTCGACGAATTGCCATGAAATCGTACCCGCTGAGAGGTCCGTTTTGAAGCGTTGAGCCGCCCAGCGGCCAAGCTTTTCAAGCCCGACACGGCGCATAATGCCCAGGATTCCGATATCCACATTACTGACAATCACATTCCCGTTGACCCGCACCAGCTCAATATCATTGACACGCACGACCCGCGCACCATCCGTATCGAGAATTTGCTTATCGAGCACGTTCTCGATCAAACGGATATCATCCTCACGGAATTTGTATGCGGCAATCTCAGCCAGAGGCCGCTTCAATGGGATGGCTGCCGACAGCAGGGCAGCAAGATCGTTAAACGGAATGGCGTTCTCCCCCTTCTCATTTCTTACGATAATTGCATCCACAACAGGATGCGAAGACTCTTTATAGGGCCGTACCACCAAATCTTTCAAGGACCCAATGCGTGTACCATCGATATCGGTCACCGGGCGGCCAGTCAATTCGCTGACAAATGCCATATTTCACCTCCACAAAAATTTTTTATCAAGGTGAGGCTTGTTTTACAAAACAAAACCACCTTGGGAATCTCTCCGAAGGTGGCGGCTGGTCAGGATACAAACGCGTTCGACTTACCTGCAATGCAGGCAATCAAGGAAATGATCGTATTTATGAACGCACAACAAGTGATCCTGAACAAGTCGAGTTTCGGAGAATATAAGGGGACTAGAATCGTCGCCCGACATACTCTCATCGGCATCCATAACGATCACCTCCTTTCGTAGAGAAGCGCAAAATGTATCCATAAGAAATCCGTTTCACTATAAACCCGCAATTCGTAGTTCGTCAAGAGCCAAAAACCGTCAAAACAGAAACGAGCAGAAAGAAAACTGAAAAGGCCTTTAAGTAGATGTCAGTATGTTTTTTAGAAACGGTTATGCCGTTGGGAGCGGCGCCTTGGCGTCACGCGACGCTTCGGGCTCTGAAACTGACGATCTTTTAGTGCGCCTGATCAGAATCATCCCTTGACGACCATGCTATAATATTTATATAAAATGTCTGCATAGCTGCCACATCCTTTTTCGGAGGGAAGAATGTCTAAAAAGCTTTCGTACAGCGTGTGGGAACATGCATGGGCCACAGTATTTGCGGTGTACCTGCTTGCAGCTTTCGTCTGGGGGTTATGGTTGATCGGCGATACCTTTGCGGGAACCGCTAGTCTCGTGGCCTGGCTCAAAACTTCATCCGATGCCACCCTTCAACCGATCCTGATCCTGACCCTGCTTTGCATGGCGGGTGGCTGGCTTGGCGGAACCTTGTCCGCCATGCGAAGTTTGCAGACGCATTATGCCGGCCCGATCGAATACGACGATGCGCCAAAGTTACAGGAAAAATCGAAATTCCGCATCGCATGGTGGACGCGCTGGATCTGGGGGCCGTGGATTGGAGCAGGACTCGCTCTGATCGTTTTTGCACTGGTGCGCTCTGGCATCCTGCTGTTCGCCAACACTTCACCAGCAGGTTCAACCGACGCTGCGGCCGCCATCGTCGAGAAATTTGCCGCATTGGGCTTGGGTGGATTGGTAGGTCTCGGTGCGAAAGATGTTGTCGAAAAGTTGATCGTGGTCCTAAAGTCGTGGCTGAGGGCCGAAGAACCTGCCATCGCGGATCTCACTATCACGATGGAGGATGGAAAGGCCGAGTATGATTTAGGAGCTGTCGTTAAATTCAACCTCGAGCCGAAAATCGCTGTAACCTGGGCCATTGATCCGCCAAATATTGGAACCATTACGAACGGAGTCTTGCGCGTGGTGGACAAATTGCCAGATGGAATCAAATCGCCCTGCCAGGTTGTCGTAACAGCCACATCGAAGACCGATGCAAATCGAGCGGCCAGCACGACCGTGACCGTGAAGAAGTAAAACTGTTTTCCAGGCCTCGCTTCGATCACAAAAGCATCTTCTCCCGCGGAAGATGCTTTTGGTTTTTTGAATCAATTTGAAGGAAGCCGCAAGGCCATTAACGAATTTTGAACATCTGCATCAGTTTCATGGCAAGGTTTAGGTCGCCTGCCAGTTTGAGCTTGCCCTGCATGAAGGCCTGCATCCCATCCAACTCACCGGTGAAGATTTTGACGTAATCCGCTGAGTCGGCGGTCAGGGTCATCTTTGGCGACGGCGATTCGCCTTGTGCAACTGCGCATTTACCATCTTTGATGGTAGCATACCACGCGCCCGCTTCCGCACCTGTGAACTTGAACTGGATGACCGCATCCAAGCCGGGTGCCTTCTCCGGCAAAAATGCGCCGGGCATCTTGGACATGAGATCGGAAATTGTTAGAGGCATAATATTCTCCTGTTTGAATGTTTAAAGGTTGGAATGTTGAAGGTTGAAACTTGCAAACTTTCCAACCTTCAACTTGTAAACTCATTGTAGATTTTCAAATATCGCCGCGGCGCCCATCCCGCCGCCGATGCACATTGTTACCATACCATACTTTGAATGGCGCCGCCCCATTTCATAGATCAATTGCGTTGTCAGCTTTGCGCCCGTACAGCCAAGCGGATGACCCAAGGCAATTGCACCGCCATTGACGTTGATCTTATCGGGGTTCATTTCCAGCGTGCGGATGACTGCCAGCGATTGCGCCGCAAAGGCTTCGTTCAGCTCGATCAAATCCATATCATTCAGCGACAAGCCCGCGAGCTTCAACGCTTTGGGGACGGCAGCGATTGGACCAATACCCATCAATTCCGGCGGAACGCCTCCGACCGCGAATGAAACGAATCTCACCAAAGGAGTGAGTCCCAGCTCTTTGGCTTTATCCGCAGACATCACCACTGCGCCTGCCGCGCCATCCGACATCTGCGATGAATTCCCGGCAGTGACCGTGCCGCCTTCTTTGAAGGCTGGCTTGAGTTTGGCAAGCGCTTCCATCGAAGTATCTGCCCGCGGTCCTTCGTCGCGCTTGACTGTAAATCTTCGCGTGGCGGGTTTTTCGTCCGCGCCAAGCTCGGTGATCTCGACATCAATCGGGATGATCTCCGGATCGAACAAACCAGACTCAACCGCCTTGGCCGCCTTCTGGTTGCTCTTCAACGAAAACGCGTCCTGGTCTTCGCGGCTGATGCCATATTTGACGGATACATTCTCGGCAGTGAGTCCCATATTGGTGTAATAGTGCGGGAGTTCCTGCGCGAAGTATGGATTAGGCGAAAACTTGTAGCCCATCATCGGCACCAGGGACATCGACTCCACGCCGCCGCCGATTCCAATCTCGATTTCACCGGAGCGGATGGCTTGCGCGACATGCACAATGGATTGCACGCCTGACGAGCAGTAACGGTTGATCGTCTCTGCTGGAACTGTATCCGGCAGCCCAGCGCGCAAGGAAATCATACGCGCTATGTTGAGTCCCTGCTCGCCTTCCGGGAACGCGCAGCCAAGCACCACATCTTCGATTTGCGCAGGTTCGAGATTCGGCGTCCGCTCGAACAACTCTTTGATGACGGTAGCCGCCATATCGTCGGGACGAACCGTGGCAAGTCCTCCGCGCTTGGCTTTGCCGACAGGAGTTCTAACTGCGCTAACAATAACTGCTTCTTTCATAGTTTCTCCTTCGTTCGCAAGTTGGAAAGTTTGCAAGTTACAACGTTCAAACCTGTCAACCTTCCAACTTGTCAACTTAATTTCTCAACGGCTTTCCCGTCTGCAACAGCGCCCACATGCGCGCTTGAGTCTTTTCCTCGCCGCACAACGATAAGAAGGCTTCGCGTTCGAGGTCGAGAACGTACTGCTCACTCACCCACTGCGGCTTGGTCAGACCGCCGCCGCCCATGACCTGCGCAAGCTTGGTGGCAACGTGCATATCGTATTCGGTGATGTAATTGCCTTCCTTGAACGACCACGCACCAATCTTCATCGCGTTGAGCATGTCTCGGCCTGCTGTATAAATCAATTCCGGCGCGGGCGGATGATAACCCGCCGCAACCATATGCAAAACTTCGCGCTTGGCTTCTGCCAGCAGCATACCGCGATTCAACACAATGCGATCCTGCGGATTCAGAATTGCCATTTGCCGCGCTTCTTCCGCGGAGGTCGCCACCTTGGCTTGACCAATTTGCAGGAACGCCCGCTGCAAGAATGGCAGCACTTCGGCGTTATCCGTTTTCATCGGCGGATTGATAATGCGGCGCATGATTTCTTTCGTGCCGCCGCCAGCCGGGATGACACCTGCGCCAAGTTCAACGAGTCCGATATAGGTCTCGGATGAAGCGACCACACGCGAAGCGTGCATCGTGATTTCACATCCGCCGCCGAGCGCAAGTCCCAGCGGTGCAACAACAACCGGCTTGGGCGAATAACGCATACGCATGTTCAAGCCTTGCAAGTTGCGGATTTCCTGATCGAGGTTATCCCACATACCTTGCTGCGCGGCAACCACTACCATGAACAGATTTGCGCCTGCGCTGAAGTTATCGGCTTGCGTGCTGATCACTAACCCGTCGAAATCCTTTTCAAGACGCTCAAAGCCTTCGGTGACGACCGCAAAAATATCGTCGTCGAGCGCGTTCATCTTGGTGTGAAAGTCCACGCACGCCACGCCGTCGCCGATGTCATACAACGTTGCACCGGCATTCTCAACAAGCACCTTGCGCCCCTTGAGCATCACCACACCTTCGGGCTTCGCGATGCGAACATATTTTTCCTTGTTCACATCATAGACGCCGACCTTGTCGCTGTTCTTGTATTGATAGAACGATTCGATGCCCGACTTGAGCATGGC
>JBJKOR010000755.1:0-4402 GCA_046707185.1 Anaerolineales bacterium
GTTCTTTAGTCAGTTTTCAGGCAAACAAAAACCGTCCTGTATATCGTTGGTATAAATATAAGGAAGGTTTTTCTGCATCGCTTGTTGAGTATCTTTTTGAAAAGTATCATGTATCATCAGGAAAAATCTTAGACCCATTTGCGGGAAGTGGAACAGCATTATTTGCGGCGAGCAAATTGGGATTAGATTCTGATGGCATTGAATTACTACCCATAGGGCAACAGATCATCGCTACTAAGCAGTTAGTAGAAAATGAATTTACTGTAAATGATTTTAATGAGCTAGAGCATTGGGCAAAATTTTATCCTTGGGAAAAAACAAAAGAAAAGGTCCAATTAAACGAGTTGCGAATTACAAAAAATGCATATCCTGAAAATACTAAGGACGCTATAGAAAGATATATTGCTGCAAGCGAAAAGGAGAATCCCCGTGTAAAGGCTGTTTTACATTTTGCTCTTTTGTGCATCCTTGAAATATCGAGTTACACACGTAAAGACGGTCAGTATTTGCGATGGGATTATCGTTCAGGTCGAAAACAAGGAGGAAAACCTTTTGACAAAGGCGTAATAGCAGACTTTAAACAAGCTATCTCGGAAAAGATCAATGAAATTCTTGTGGATTTACGCCCTACGGAACCTATTCAAGGAAGTTTATTCCCTACAGCACTCCATAAAGGTGGCATCCATCTTTTAACTGGCTCATCCCTTGAAATAATGCCGCAGTTATCAGAGAGTCTTTATGATGCAATCATCACTTCACCGCCTTACTGCAATCGTTATGACTATACGCGTACATATGCTCTTGAACTCGCTTTGCTCGATATTAGCGAAAAAGGTTTGATTGATTTGCGACAGGAAATGTTGAGCTGTACAGTAGAAAATCGAGCCAAGGATTTGTTGGAAATTAACTCAAAATGGTCGAAGGCGATTGTTGCCGCCGATAATCAAGAACTTTTGCAAGAAATACTCAAATATTTAGAAAATCAGAAAGCAAATGGTTTGTTAAACAACAATGGCATTCCACGCATGGTTCGCGGTTATTTCTACGAAATGGCCTGCATTATTTTTGAATGTGCTCGCGTGTTGAAACCAAATGCGCCGCTCATCATGGTAAATGATAATGTGCGTTATGCCGGAGCAAGTATTTCTGTCGATATCATTCTTTCGTCTATTGCCGAAAAACTTGGATTTCGCGTTGAGAACATTCTTGTTCTTCCAAGCGGTAAAGGGAATAGTAGTCAGCAAATGGGGGAACATGGTCGAGAAGAACTGCGTAAATGCATTTATATTTGGAGGAAAATCTAATGCCATCAAAGCTACCCTATCTTCGTCATTTGAATTCAAGCAGGAACCTTGAAACTACTTATGAAGCTACACGAGCTGGTTTTGTTGCTCAGGCTCTTGAAAAGAATAACCGAGCAACACCATTTATAGCGGAAGCCAGAGCTCTACAAGAAGCGGCGTTGCAAGCGAGTAATCCGAATGATTTGCTAAGGGTCACAGGTATTGAGAGTGCGCTATTAACTGCGGCAGGGCTTTCAGATAAATCCGTTATGCATCTGCAGCCCGAAGATAAAGTAACCGCCGTAAAAGAGCTCATCAAAAACTTTCTTGAACCGGCGGGAGGAAAGTTTGTTGAGGAGCTTGTCTTTCGTTTTCTTCTAATACGTGGTGACACACTTGGTGGTTCGATGAGGAATATTGGTGGCATCCTAGCCCAAAGGAAACTCACAAGAGCGATTCTTTCAACGTTGAAAATCGCTGGCATTCGATATCAATGGCAGGATAATAAAAGTCGCAATTGGTTTGAAAATGGCGACGACCTTGAAATCGAATCTGCTCTACACGGTCTCTATTGGAAAAATGGAAATAAACTTCGTACGTTGATCTACAACCTAACTGTTCCATTGGTTAAGAATAATGTAGATTTATGTCTTTTCAATTCGTCACCAGATAACTTGGATGAAACAAAATCGAAGAGTTATATTGCGCTAGGCGAATTAAAAGGTGGGATTGATCCGGCGGGTGCAGACGAACATTGGAAAACGGCAAGAACTGCTCTAGAAAGAATCCGAAAATCTTTTGCTAAGGTTAAACTCAAACCACATACTTTCTTTATCGGCGCCGCTATTGAAAAAAAGATGGCTGATGAGATTTGGGATGAATTAAAACATGGTGAGCTTTCAAATGCGGCAAATCTCAATGAAGAGAATCAAGTAGCATCTATTTCCCATTGGCTTTGTAATTTATAAACTATTGAAAATAAGAAGCTGTGGTCATGGTAGCGCTTTAATTATTTGGCTGATTGAAGGTCTCTAGCAAATAATAGATTCATTCCTCCTTCATTTCTTCAACCTTCGCGACATTGTCATTTTGGTGTATTCGTCTTTGCCTTCTCTCAAATGCTAAGAACGAGAAATCCATTCATCAAAAAGGAATCACACTTTGAACACTGCTCTTCTTCTCATTGACATACAAAAAGAGTATTTTCCCGGCGGACGAATGGAATTGGTCAAGCCGCTGGAGGCTGCCAAGAAAGCCTATGAACTGCTGCAATGCTTCCGCGAGCACGATCAAAAACATGTCCATATTCAGCATGTCGCCATCAAGCCGGATGCAACCTCGTTCATCCGCGGCACTGATGGCTGTGACATTCACGATTCCGTGGCGCACTTTATCGGCGAGCCGCTGGTGGTCAAACATTATCCCAATTCGTTCCGTGAAACGAATCTGCTCGAAATGCTCAAAGGCTGGGGCATCGAGCGCCTCATCGTCACAGGCATGATGACGCACATGTGTGTCGATGCCACAGCGCGCGCCGCGGCGGACTTCGGCTTTCAAGTCATCGTTGCCGAAGATGCCTGCGCCACGCGCGATTTGAAATATGGCGATACGCTCATCCCTGCCGAGCATGTCCACAAGGCATTTCTCGCCGCGTTGAAATCCTATGGTCAGGTGATGACAACGGATGAGGTCATCGCGCATCTGGCAATGGAACAAGTAAAATGAAATGTCATTGCGAGGAGTGGCGCGCTCAGCGCCGCGACAAAACAATCTCAGCTAACCTTCACACAATCAATTGCGTCAAAAGCGGAGATTGCCACGACCTGCTTCGCAGGTCTCGCAATGACAACAAACAAAGGACTTTATGACTACCCTCGATCCTGAACGACAAAAGAAAGCGAAAGAATACTCACGCATCACGCGCCGACTTTGGCTTGCCGACGTAACCTTTACCGGCGTCTATGCCCTGGCATGGCTGCTCTTCGGCTGGACGATTCTCATGCGTAACTGGCTGGATGGCTTCACAGCCAATCCATGGTTGATCGTTCCATTGTTTGTATTGATCTATGGCGGAATTTATTTTGTGTTGAATCTCCCGCTTGCCTATTACGAAGGCTTTGTTCTGCCGCACCGCTATGATCAGTCCACGCAGACCTTCAAGGATTGGGTGCTCGATCAACTCAAGGGCATGGCAGTCGTAGCGCCGCTGGGATTGATCATCTTGGAATTGTTGTATGTATTCCTGCGTGCTTTTTCCGCGACCTGGTGGCTGTGGTTTGCGGGCGCATTGTTGATCTTTAACGTTTTGCTCTCCAACCTTGCGCCGATTATCATCATGCCGCTTTTCAACAAATTTGTTCCGCTTGGCGATGAACATCAGGAGTTGGCAGATCGTTTGATGAGGCTGGCGGAGCGCGCGAACACAAAGGTCAGGGGTGTGTTCAAGTTCGATATGTCGCGCCGCACCAAGTCCGCGAATGCTGCGTTGACCGGTATCGGGAACACACGTCGCATCGTGTTGGGCGATACGCTTATCAACGAGTTCTCGAATGACGAAATCGAAACGGTTCTGGCGCATGAGTTGGGACATCAAGTCCATAAAGACATCCCGTTCCTGATCGCTTTCGGGACGCTGACTACATTGATCGGTTTATATCTCGCCTCGTTGGCTTTGACTTGGGCGATTCATGTTTGGGGCTTTACCGGTGTCGCAGATCTCGCGGCGTTCCCCGCGCTCGAGCTCGCACTTGGCGCGTATGGCTTGATCATGATGCCAATCGAGAACGCCATCTCGCGATGGCGCGAGAGTATGGCGGACGAATATGCACTGCAATCTACGAATAAGACCGACGCGTTTGCGTCTGCCATGACGCGTTTGGCAAATCAAAATTTGGGGGAAGTGGATCCGGAGAAGTGGGTTGTGTTTCTATTCTATTCGCATCCGCCCCTGGGTGAACGAATCGAAATGGCAAAAAATTGGAAATGACAATTTATGACGGATGAAATTACTTTGTCCACGTTGAACGCCTGAATAGAACAGGCAGGACAACGATCAGCACAATAACGACTCCCATCAACGTGATCCAATCTGTCGATCCGGCGTGGGATACACCTTGGGT
>JBJKOR010000756.1:0-2557 GCA_046707185.1 Anaerolineales bacterium
GGTATAGGTCTGCTTCCAAGTTTGCCCGCCATCGGTAGTTTGAAGAATCGCGACGCCGTCCGATCCGGC
This sequence comes from Anaerolineales bacterium, assembly GCA_046707185.1. Classification (GTDB taxonomy): domain Bacteria; phylum Chloroflexota; class Anaerolineae; order Anaerolineales; family Villigracilaceae; genus Fen-1038. The sequence continues at coordinate 70 of JBJKOR010000756.1, forward strand.
CCCCGCGCCGAGGTCAGACATCATCCAGCCGTTGGAGGCGTTCAGGAAAACCATGTGACCCATAAAGAAGTTCACCGCGTTCGACTGCCAGCTCATACCGCCATCTTGAGTCCGGTACAAAGTCCCGCTCGTGCCGTCGGATGACTTGCCCGCCACCACCCAGCCGTGATTCGAATCCAGAAAATAAAACGTGGTGCCAAAGCCGAGTTTGGTCACGCCGGAAGGCGTCACATCGTGCCATGTCGCGCCGCCGTCATTTGTCCGAACCACGCTGGTATTGGTGATCGCCCAGCCGTTCAGGGCATCGATCATGCGAATGTTCGTGAATTGGGGAGCAGACGCAACGGGCGCGCTCAACGTTGGCGGAGGCGCCGTCACTGTGACAGTCGGCGGTGCAGACGTGAGCGTTGGAGTAGCAGGCTTTGAACAAGCCGAAAGAATAAAAATCAAAACCACTAAAACAGTCATCCGTTTCATGTTTTTCTCCTGTTTATGTTGAAGGTTGGAAGGCTTACAGGTTGGCAAGTCCTGAACCTTCCAACTTGCAAACCTTCTAACTAATGAACTCCACGACCGTGGCTTCGCCCTGCCCCACACCGACACACAAGGTTGCGAGTCCATACTTCACATCCCCGCGGCGTTTCATTTCATATAACAACGTCGTCAGGATGCGCGCCCCCGAACATCCCAGCGGATGCCCCAACGCAATGGCGCCGCCGTTGACATTGACAATTTCGGGATTCAATCCAAGCTCTTCGATCACGGCCAGGGATTGAACCGCGAAGGCTTCATTCAATTCCACCAAACCAATATCCTTGATTTGCAATCCGGCGCGTGCTAAAGCTTTCTTCGTTGCAGAAATCGGTCCATAGCCCATCACGCGCGGCGGCACACCAGCCGCGGCAGACACAACCACACGCGCCAGCGGTTTCAGGTTCAAGGCTTTGGCTTTTCCTGCGCTCATCACAAGCAAGGCCGCGGCGCCGTCGTTCAATCCAGATGAATTACCGGCTGTTACAGTTCCGCCTTTGCGGAACGCTGGCCGCAGTCTCGCCAATGCTTCCATCGACGTATCGCGGCGCGGGCGTTCGTCAGTTGTGACGAGGATTGGATCGCCTTTTCGCTGCGAAATGGAAACCGGCAAAATCTCTTGGGCGAACTTTCCCGAGTCAATCGCGGCGATGGCGCGCTGATGTGAGCGCAGTGCGAAAGCATCCTGCTTTTCACGCGTAATATGCGGGCGCTCGGCAGCGATATTCTCGGCGGTTTCGCCCATCGCCTCGGTTCCATATTTTTCCTTCATCATCGGATTCGGATAGCGCCAACCAAGCGCGGTGTCCCAAGCCGTGAGATTGCCGAACGGAAATCCCGTTTCGCCTTTTGGAAGCGAATACGGCGCGCGGCTCATCGACTCGACTCCGCCCGCGATGAATACCTCGCCTTCGCCGACTTTGATGGTGCGCGCCGCCTGATTGACCGCGCTCAAGCCCGAAGCGCATAAACGGTTCAACGTCACGCCCGCGACTTCCACCGGCAACCCGGCCAATAGCAGCGCCATACGCGCCACATTGCGGTTATCTTCACCGGCTTGATTTGCACATCCGAAATAAACTTCCTCGACGAGGCTCGGATCGAGCTTATTGCGCTGGACGATCTCTTTTATAACGAGAGCCGCCAAATCGTCAGGACGGACCGGGGCCAGCGCGCCGCCAAGCGCACCGACCGGCGTGCGAATCGCATCGACAATGACTGCATCTGTATCATTCAACATAGGGAATTCTCCAAATCAAGGTGTGGAAAGGAATTGGTTGTACAAAGGCGTGCTGATATACGCCATGCCAAAATCGTTTTGATAGATCAACGTGTATCCCTCAACCTGACCTGCCAAAGCATCTTTATACAAACGGACGGCACCGGAAAAATTCGGATCGACTGCCACTTGGCCGGGCTGGGTGTAATCGCGCAAGTGCTGTTTGCTAAACAGCAGCAAATCTGCATCGATCTTATGGATATATGCGTAACCGGATACGCCCCATTGATAATAGACCTTGTCGTTGGCGGCATTCGGCACATACACCGCCACATCGCGGAACACAATCAAGCTCCGGTCGAGCTTGACGCGGGAGAGTTCGGATGTGTTCAGCGCCGAATAAAAATTCAAGCTTCGATTATTTTGTTCGCGGGTGAGCGTGCTGACATATTGGTCGACATCGATGTTGAAGCTATAGACCAATTGCCAGCCCACAATCAAAACGCCCACTGCAAATAAGGCAAACCGGATTCCATTTTTCTTGAGATATTCACCCACTGGATTGACGAAGCGCGGCGGAGCGAACGCTATAAAATATGCGGGGATAGCCGAATACAGCGGAATAAGGATTGGCAGCGGAAAATGCTTGGGCCGAATTGCCAGCGCCACACAAATGTAAATCGTGAACGGCACAACCCACGCCAGGATCAAGCCAATCCAGAGACGCCGTTCGCCTTT
>JBJKOR010000757.1:0-8416 GCA_046707185.1 Anaerolineales bacterium
CATGCAACTCTACCGTAGAAATAAGGACACGATACATGGCGCAACCCTGCTCGATACCGAATCCATTCTCAACCACAAAACGGAACGCGCGCCCCTTAACACGAATTCCCTCGCAAATGAAGTTTCCACATCCAACCCCGCTGCCCGCGCCTATGTGGATTTACTCCTCGGGCACTACACTAAATGTGAATCCATCGAGCAACTCCGCAATCATCGAACCGCCATTACCCGCGAGTGTTTTATTCGCCGCAACTTCACCGACAGTCACCTCAACCCGCAGGTCTACAAACGCTGGTTCATCGGTGAACGCGCCACGCCGCGTCAGATCGAACAACGCGAGACTCGCATCAAGGAAATTGCCAGCGAACTGACTCAACTCAATAAACGTGAAACTGCTTTGCGCGAACGACTGGCCCTCACCCGCGACAAAATTCGCCCGCTCATCGAACTTGAACACACCCTCGAAGCCCTTGCCATCCTTCCTCAACGGAACGCACAACTCGCTTCATTTACCAAAGAATTGGAACAACTCGACTCGCACACTCTCGAAACGCTCCAAGCCGAGGTCGAAAAATATCAGCGTGAGCGCGATCAGCTGCAAAACGAAGTCAACGCCGCCGAGCGAAAACTTGGAAATCTCGAAGAGAAGATAAAACAGATCGAAACAGAATCCATTCCAGGCTTGGAAAGAAGCGCAGATGAATCCATCCAAAGCGCGGACTCATTTCTTGTCCAGGAAAATGCGGATGATGAGACAAAGTCCGATGTCCAAAAAGAATACGAACGCCGCCGTGAACGCCAGCCACTCGAAGTGATTTCGCAAAACGCCAGCCGTTACGAGAATGACTACCAGACCGCCGAAGGACGTTCGCGCGACCGCCTGCGTGAAGCCAAGCAAGCCTACTCCATGCGATACGACTTCGGCACTGACGACATGGACCAAGCAACACGCTATATGGCCGAAAAAGAAAAACTCGTCACCTCAGAGTTGCCCAATTACGAAAATCAAATCGCCCGCCAACGCGGACTCGCCGAACAGGAACTGGTTGAAAACTTCATCCATCGCCTGCGCGAACAAATCGAAGACGCGCGCCAGCAACTTGCGTTTCTCAATAGCACGCTTGCCAACTTGCGCTTTGGCGGCGAACGCTTCGAATTCATCAATCAGCCCGCGCCCGCCCTGCGCCAGGTTTTTGATATGGTGATGGATAGCCAGCAGGTCATGGGCGATTCGCTCTTCGACTCAGACTTTCGGCAAAAACATCAACAAGGTTGGGACTTGCTCTTCGAGCGGCTCACCAGCGCGAACGATGATGAAAACGCCGAATTGCGCGAATTGCAGGATTATCGTAACTACCTGCAATACGATATTCGCATTCATTATCCAAACGGCGACCGCGCTCTTTTGAGTCAGATCAATGCCAAAAAATCTGGCGGCGAAACCACCACGCCTTTTTACGTGGCAATGGCGGCGTCGTTTGCCCAAGCCTATCGCCTGAATCAGGCTCGCCCATCCGACACCATCCGTCTCGCCCTCTTCGACGAAGCCTTCGGCAAAATGGACACCGCCCGCACCGCCTCCGCTTTACACTTCATGCGTGAAGCGGGGCTGCAAGTTCTGCTTGCCACCCCGCCCGACAAATCAGGTTCGCTTTTACCGTATGTTGACAGTGTCTGCACGGTCGTCCGCAAAAATAATTCATCCTTCGTCATTGAAATTGATAAGAGTGAAATGACTGAAAGGTTGGAAAGTCAGTGATCGATATTCCGTTGAGCGAGCGAAAATGGAAATCTCTTTTACCCCATCGCCTGATGTAGTTGTCGCGCTAAATGTCTTGCTCGATATTCTCGAACGCCGCGCTCAACCTGCAACACGCGTCATTAAGATTAATCTTGCCGATATTCACCTGCCCAATTATTTTTCGCAGACCGATCCTGCGCCTCGGATGGTTGCAAACGAACAATTTCAGATTCTCGAACGCGCCAACCTCATTCACATCAACTGGCTCCCCGGTGAAACGGGACATATCATCCAATCCATAGCTCTTCCAAAAGCAGACTATGCAACGCGCAGCGTTCAACTTTTTCAACTTATCTCGCGCATCCCCACAACCGATAGCCGCTCTCACCTCGAAAGCCTTCTCCTCGCTGACAAATTTCGTTTTCGAGATGACTGGCGCGCCCGCGCGATTTCACACATTTTGAATCAGCTCAAAGCCGAAAAATCTCCCGCCCCATTCAGCCCTACCGATCCCAACCTGACCCTTGACCTGCTCGCCGTTCTTCAAGCATTGCCTATGCTGACAACGGAGACACCTTACCGCGTATTCAGCGTGCGTGTCTTCAATGACAGTAAGCGATTCGAAGCCATAAAAAGCCAACTCGTCAACCTCGCCCGCATCGGCAACCCCGACTGGAAACGAATTCCCGCTGAAGAAATCTTGCGCGAATTAAACCTTGTCGCCAATCCAAACTACATTCACCTCGCAGGCAGCTGGCGACTGACCACAGAAAACGGCGAAATCCTCGACCTCAGCGGCTTCGTCCCTTTCATCGGATTCCCCGCCGCCCAAACATCCTCCCTTCAATCCGTCCGCGCCGAGTCCGTCCTTTGCATCGAAAATCTCACCACTTTCCATCAATACATCCAACAAACTCCACATGCACCACGTGCCACACAACACGCCGTTATCTGCACCTACGGCAATCCGTCACCTGCCATTAGGCGCATATTGAGACTCTTACCCGAAACAACGCTGATTCTTTTATGGTCAGATTTGGATTATGGGGGCTTTAATATTTTGAGTCAACTACGCCGACTGGTCAGCGAACAAACCCAGCCCTACTTGATGGACACTGACACACTCGAAGCAAATATTTCCCGCGCGCGTCCTCTAACCACAACTGACCAAATAAATTTCAAGCGCCTGCTCACACGCCCGGAACTACGCGATGTTTATCCTGTCATCGAACACCTGCTCAAACGTGGCTTGAAGTTGGAGCAGGAAGGCGTAGAAACATCCCAATTCATCAATGAGGATGCCCAAAATCGGTAGAACAGGGCGGTCTACACTTTGAACCAGATTTGCCCAGCGCGGTATAAATCTGGTATATGGGTATAAGTTCCGACCTCGGCTTTATGCTCACTAAATAAAGAAGAAATTCTCGAAAATAATCAAGCACCCCTACCTATAGGGTGTTTTTGTTAAAGACGTTCCGGTAAACAATCATATCGTTTCTTACTATTCGCTGGCAGTTTTTCCACCCTAATGAAATTTGACAATCAAAAACGGTAATCACCGAATAGCAATTGCACGTGCCGGTTTGCTGTACCCAAGAAGACTAACCTTGTGATCCCTTGGAGAATTGATTCAAGAAGGCGTGTACGCGATTCAACAGTTTGCCCCAAGTTGATGATGATGTAAAACATCTCGAATTTTCTGGAGCTTCTCAAGCTCTGCCTTTCATCATTATTATCATTTTTCACCATGAACCTCTGGGATTATTAGGTTCATGGTGTTAGATTTTTCCAACCTATCCGGGCGGCTAGGCAAGAACTCTCCGTTTGGCAGAGGCTTTTACCATCCAAACGCGTATGATAAAGGAAGAAAATTTGTAGAGGAGAATCTTGTATGAAGACGATTAGAATTCTTTCCTTTATTCTGTTAGCCGTGGCTTTGTGCGCTTGCAGTTCCATGAACACCAACAAGCCCGCGCCCACAGCCATCCCAACCGTAAAAGCCGACACGGCCACCATTTCCCAAGGGCGCTTGGAGCCTATTCGTTACGCTGACATTGCATTGAATGCCAGCGGCCTTGTAAGCGGAGTGATGGCAAAGGAAGGCGACTCGGTCAAAGCGGGTCAGACTGTTGCCACGTTGAAAAGCAATGATGTCCAAACGCTGGAAGAGGCGCAAGTAAATATTTCCCAAGAATTGACTGTGGCTTATCAGAATCTGCGCGACGCTCAGTATAAACTCGACAACTTCGCTGTCCCTTCTGATTTCGCAGATCTGACTCCGGCCGAGGCTGTTTCTCAAAGCCTCGATAAATTGGACGCCGCCCGCGAGGCATACGAACCCTACAAATACGTCTACTACGACAATAAGTATGGGAACCTGAATCTCAGCGATCCCAAAGCCTACAAATACGCATCGCAGCACGTCAACCGAGAGGTGCTGGATACCAAAAAAGTATTGGACGATGCCTGGGCAAGATATCGCAAAGCAATTCAATGGATGGGTCTCGAGACCGATCTCGAAACTGCGCAAAACAATCTGGATCAGGCGCAAACGGATTACAACAGCCTGCAAGATACTTCTTTCGCCGAAGATACAGCAGGGGCACGCGCGGCCCTAGCGAATGCCGAACTGCGCGCTCCCTTTGGCGGCACGATCACCAAACTGGATTTGAAACTTGGCGAATTCGCGGCATCAGGCCAGCCCGTGATGACGATTGCGGACTTGTCAAACTGGGTGGTCAAGACTACCGACCTGACCGAGATCGACGTGGTCAACGTCAAAGAGGGGCAGCCGGTCGAGGTCACGTTGGACGCGTTGCCGGATGTTACGCTTAAGGGTAATGTGCTTTCCATCAGCCAGTTCTACTCCGAAAAGCAAGGCGACATCGTGTACGAAGTGACCATCCTGCTCACCAATAAGAATCCAGCTATGCGCTGGGGCATGACCACTGAAGTTAAATTCATACGATAACTCTTCTTTCTCCTCCGAGCCTCCATCGCCGTTATCGTTCGGGGCGGCGGTGGAGGCCAAGGACTGAGAGTTCTTATGTTCACCCTCCATTCACCAAAAGCTAGTGAAGTAAAACAGAATGGCGATGGCTTAGCCATGATCGATCTGCGCGCGGTTGACAAATATTACAAGAGCGCGGCTGGCGATTATCACGCGCTCAAGAGCATTGATCTGCAAATCAACTCCGGCGATTTCGTCAGTATCATTGGCAAATCGGGCAGTGGAAAAAGCACGCTATTGAATATGATCGCGGGCATCGATCATCCCACCTCCGGCGAAGTGTGGATCAACGGAACGGCCATCCATGAAATGAATGAAAACCAATTGGCCGTTTGGCGTGGTGCCAACCTCGGAATCATTTTCCAGTTCTTCCAGCTCTTACCAGGATTGAACCTGCTCCAAAACGTAATTTTGCCAATGGATCTGGCAGGCAAGTATTCCATTCGTGAGCGGCGCAAACGTGCGGAGCATTTATTGGAAATCGTCGGCTTGACGGAACACCGGCACAAACTGCCCAGCATGATTTCCGGCGGTCAACAGCAGCGCGCGGCCATGGCGCGTGCGCTTGCAAACGATCCGCCCATTATCATCGCCGATGAGCCAACCGGCAACCTGGATTCCAAAACAGCGGAATCGATCTTTGCATTGTTCAAAGACCTTGTGACCGAAGGCAAGACCGTTTTGATCGTGACTCACGACAGCGGCTTGGCCAAGCGCACGCAGCGCACAGCCTTGATCGCAGACGGCGAGATTGTCAATGAATACGTAGCAAAGGCCTTGTCAACTTTGACGCACAATCAACTTATCTTTGCCTCGCATCGATTCCAGCCGCGCCAGTACGAAGCCGGTGCGATGATTCTCACGGAGGGCAAAGATAACGACAAGTTTTATATCGTGTCGAAGGGCATGGTGGATGTCTTTCTGCCGCGGCCAAACCAATCGGATGTGGTCATTCTTCAGTTAGGTCCCGGAAAATACTTCGGAGAGGTCGCATTCTTTCATGATCGCAAGAGTAATGCTTCTGTTCGCGCCGCGGAGAGCGGTCCGGTCGAGGTGCTGGTATTGAGTTATGACGAGCTCAACGAATTGCTGGAGCAGTCCGAAGTCACGCGCGACGCGTTGCAAAAAGCTGCCAAACTTCATGCACAGGAAAACATCGAACGAAGAATGAAGGAGTGAGATGGGCGTCATCTGGCAAAAAGTCTGGTTCGATATCTGGCACAACAAGACGCGCACCCTATTGGCAGTGTTGAGCATCGCGGTGGGCGTCTTCGCGGTGGGCGCCATCTTCGGCATGAGCGATCTGATGTTGACGAACATGGATAAGTCTCATCGTGCAGTGCTGCCAACGCACATCAATGTAAGTTTGGAAGAACCTGTGGACAGGGACACGCTGCTTAATCTCAGAAGCGTTCCGGGCGTTGAGGATATCGAGCCATACAATTCCGTCAGCGTTCAGTATAAAGTTAATCCAGAGGATAAGGATTGGCGGCCGGGCGTGATTCAAATGCGGGATGATTTCACCGCGCAGAAATACGAATTGCTGCAACTGCGCGCCGGACATTGGCCAGCCCAGAAAAACGAAATCAGCGTGGAACGCATGGCGGCTCAATTCCTCGATGTGGGTATTGGCGATACGATCACTTTCAAGATCAATGATAAAGCACGGACTTTTCCCATCACCGGTCTGATCCGCCATCCCTTTGTTCCTCCGCCTCAATTCATGGACCTGGCTTTCTTTTTTATGAACGGCGATGGGCTTGAACGCTTCGATATTCCTCTCGGTTCGTTCCGGTCTTTTTATGTTCGTGTGACGCCCTATAGCTCCGACCACGCCAAGGAAGTTGCAACCCTGATCAAGGATAAACTTGCCAAACAGGATATTGGCGTGGCCGCGTTTACTTACGAGGATCCGAACAAACATTGGGGGCGCAGTTTCTTCGATGGCATCACGTGGGTCGAGGAATTGGTGGCGATGATTTGTGTGGTTATCAGCGCGATCCTGATTTACAACACGCTCTCGAACTTGATCACGCAGCAGACGAATCAAATTGGGATTCTGAAAGCTATTGGCGGAAAAACGTCCACCATTATCGGCATCTATTTGGTCAATGCGCTTATCTTCGGCATCCTTGCGTTGATTATTGCGTTGCCATTGGGTGCGATTGTGGCATCGAAGCTCACTGGCATATTTGTGGGATTATTCAATATTGATTACACCCAGTTTGAAATTTCCAATCGTGCCATCATCTTCCAAGTTGCCTCCGCGCTAATTGCCCCACTCTTGGCTGGTTTGCCGCCCACGCTTCAAGGTGCCAGAATCACGGTTCGGGAAGCGATTGCCAGTTATGGTCTGGGTGGAGGTTTTCGTTCCCGCTGGTTTGACCGAATCATTGAAAGAATTGGTCAATACTTGCTGCCCTCCTACTATGCTACAGCGTTGGTGAGTCTGCTTCGTCACAAAGGACGGCTGATTCTCACCCAGCTTGTGTTGATTGCGGCAGGCAGTGCTTTCCTTCTGATTATGAATTTGAATTCATCCATCGCATTGACGTTGGACAATTTCTTTGCCCGCGAGAAATACGACACGGAAATCGATTTCAGAACGAATGAAAGGGCAGGGCAGGTCCTTGCGATGGCCGATTCCGTGAGCGGGGTCGAAAAGGCCGAGCTTCGTCTGGTTCAGCCTGCCAGCATGTTTGCAGCAGGACAATTGGTGAAGGAAGCCGGCATCGGTACCTACATTCGAGGCATTCCCACCAACAGCGACTTTTACAAACCATTGATGCTTGCCGGTCGCTGGTTCGAACCGGGAGATGGGCGTGTGGTGGTTGTCTCGCGCGACACGTCCGAGAAGAATCATATTCAAATCGGCGATGTGGTAACGCTGGACCTCGGCGAAATGGGCAAGGATCAGTGGCAAGTCATTGGACTCTACGAACCGGTGTTTGTAGGCAGTTTCAACTCGGATACCATTTACGCACCGCAAGATGCGTTATACCAAACGACCAAGAAATATAAGCAGGGATCCGTGCTATTAGTGCGCACCACCTCACATGACGGCAGTTTTGCCACGACTGTGACGAATAATCTCAAAAACCTGTTCGACGCTCGCAATCTAAAAGTAACTTCGAGCCAGGTGCAAGCCGATCTGCGCAAAACCAATGAATGGCAATTCAGCACAGTCACAGACATGCTGATGGCCTTATCGGTGATCGTTGCCGTCGTCGGCGGAATTGCTTTGATGGGCGCGCTATCCATCGGCGTGATCGAACGCACGAAAGAGATCGGCGTGCTGCGCGCTGTGGGAGCGCGTTCGAGCACTATTCTTGGGATCTTTATTATGGAAGGCGTTCTGCAGGGACTGTTGAGCTGGCTGATTGCCATCCCGATTTCGTACTTCGCCAGTCCATTTGTAGCGAGTGCCATGGGACACGCCATGTTCGGAGCGACTTTGGACTTTCGGTTTAACTGGGGCGCAGTTTTGCTTTGGCTGGGAATCATCCTGTTGGTATCCATTCTGGCTTCCATTCTTCCCGCGCGTAGTGCAACCCGTATCAGCGTGCGCGACAGCCTGGCATACGCTTAATTGATCTGGAGGAGATAAACCTGATGCTTACTTCTACACAAACTAAAAGCAGCGAATCCCAAAGCGGTAATGGTCA
>JBJKOR010000758.1:0-1858 GCA_046707185.1 Anaerolineales bacterium
TGGATAGGCAGACTGCCACCATTCCCAAATCTCAAAGGCGGCGGTCTTCTTCCCCTCCGCGGTGAAAGGGTTGTAGCCGGTGTTGCGGCAATACCAGCCAAACTCACCGGCCGCTTTGACGGTCAGATCGAAGGCATCGTCATACGTTCCATCCACGAGAATGACTTTTGCACCGAAGACCAACAATTGCGCCACTTTTGCTTGCGGTGCAGTCTTGGGCGCAAAGATAATGGCTTTCTGTCCAATCGCAGCAGACATGCAGGCCAGGGCAGCTCCCGCGTTTCCTGTGGATGCGGTCACCACGATTTCAGCCTTGATCTCCTGCGCACGGGCAACCACAATGGCAGAAGCACGGTCTTTGAACGAAGCGGATGGATTCCGAGATTCATCTTTCAACCAAAGATTCTGCAACCCAAGTTTTTCTGCCAGACGCGGCAAGGCAAAGACTGGCGTTCCGCCCGCAGCGTGGAGCGGAGTCGAATCGCCGGGCGGTTCGGGGACAGGCAACAGCGGCAGGAAACTCCACAACGAAGAATCCTCCCGCGAAAGGATATCTTCCGGCTGATATTTGCCGCGGATGAATTTGTAATCCAACACAACATCCAAATTCCCGCCATCTTTTGGACAAGTGTAAGTGATCTCACTTGGAGCATATTCCGCGCCGCAAAGCGAACAGCGATATCCAATAAATTTAGACATAAATTTCCTCTTGTTTTTTACCAATTGTACCCTGCTATTGGGAACCTGACATCTCTCCCAACCCTTGAACATGACTGGAAATTGCATCAGCTTGCGCTATTTTCGATACACTGACCCAATGCCACGCCATCATTCCATTGTCATGAAAAGACAAGTTTTTCAGGCGTGATTGGCAGCGACGTGACGCGTACGCCTACTGCATTGAAGACCGCATTTGCTATCGCTGGCGCGGTCGCCGGGACAGTTATTTCACCAATTCCCTTGGCGCCAAAAGGACCGCTTTCTTCGGGAATCTCGAGGATGATGTTTTCGTGAACGAGCGGAACATCTTTCGATGTAGGCAATAAATATTCTGTGAAACTATCCACCCAGCGTCCATCCTCTTTCAGATTCATATTCTCGTACAGTGCGTATCCCAACCCCATCGCTGCACCGCCTTCGATCTGACCTTCGACACCAATTTTACTGATGACGCGTCCAACATCATGGATGGCGGTCAGATGCGTCACTGCAACGGTTCCAAGATCGGGATCAACCTCGACACGGGCAACTTGGGCGCCAAAGCAGAACAATACATGCGGCATTCCAATCGGGAGATGTTGAGGCGTGGTCGCTTCGGGATATGGAAAACTGAATGTCGCTTCGCTTTGCAGAATAATTCCATCATCCGCGGCCCGGCTGAGTATCTCTTTGACGGGAATTTTCTCGCCATCGGCCGTGATGATATTTCCACGCGAATACTCGAGCGAATCTTGTGGACGATTCAAAAGACGCGATGCCTGTCCCAACATTTGCGCCTTGAGCTGCCTGGCCGCATCCACTAGTGCATTGCCAGCCATGTATGTCATACGTGAAGCGCAAGTCACATTGCCGTTGGGAGAAGTTGAAGTATCCAAGCCCACGGTATGGACCAATTCATAAGGCAGTTCGAGCGACTCGGCGGCCATTTGTTCAGCGGCCATCGTCAAACCTTGCCCCACATCGGGAGCGCCCAGATGGACGACCACGCTGCCATCGGGTTTCCATTCCAAACGCTGCGTGGAATCGTCCGGCACTTTCGCACCCAGCCCCATGGATTGCATGGCAAGCGCCATCCCCACCCCAGACACTTTGCCCGGCGAAGGCGGAATGGACGCGAGTTTGCGACAGGCTTCCTGGG
>JBJKOR010000759.1:0-1988 GCA_046707185.1 Anaerolineales bacterium
TTCCCGTGTTGATTCCGTCGCTGATCGCAGATAATGGATGGGATGCTCTTTATTCACGGCTCGACGGCATTCTCTTCTCCGGCGGCGGCGACATCTCCCTCGATTATTTCAAGGGCGATCCGCATCCCCGCATCGACGGCGTGGACCCGCAGCGGGATACCCTTGAATTGAACATGCTCCACGCCGCGGTCTCGGACGGCAAACCGTTCCTCGGAATTTGCCGCGGCTGTCAATTGGTAAATGTCGGCCTCGGTGGGACGCTTTACACGAACATTCCTGATCAATTACCGAATGCCCTCGATCACGCCTATCCTGGGGACATGCGGACGGTGTTGGTGCATGACGTCAAGCTCGAGAAAGGCACGCACATCGCCGAAGTATTGGGCGAGCTGATTGTTAAAGTAAATAGCCTGCATCATCAGGGGTTGAAAGATATCGCGCCATCGCTGCGCGTTGCGGGCCACGCGCTGGATGGACTCGTCGAAGCCGTTGAACTGCCGGATCATCCATTTGGTTTGGCTGTGCAATGGCACCCCGAATGGCTGACGGATCAACAGGTCACACGGAATTTATTTAGAAGATTTGTGGAAGCGGCGGAAAAGTAAGGCACAAAACGCAAACTGTAACGGCGCACACGGCGTTAGCCAGGCTCATTAGGGAGTAAGTCAGACAGCATTTTATGTGGCCTGGTGTCAATATATGTTTGGTATGCCTGCTGATCTGGTCCCCAATCAAAATAAATCCCGGCATCCTGATCCTTAAGTGCTTTTGCGTTGGACTCCGAAATATGAAGGCGTATTGTTGCAAGTTCTTTTGGTGTTGCAGAGCCGACCTTCTTTGCATATACCCGAAGGACATAGTCACCTGCAACAAATCGGAAATCGGTTGTGTCCTCTGGAAGCAAAAAGTGATGATTGCAGACGATACCTTCAGCAGGCACAAATAATCCGCTCCCCCGAGCCAAGCGATCGTCACCGTAAACCCAAATCGAAAAGTTCTGTTTTGATTCGCTCCGTTGCAGATTTACATGCAGGCTCTCAACAATTTGCCCTTGGTGGGCTGTGCTGTAAAGCAGTGTTCGGAGAAAGACTTTTGAACGCGGTTTTCTATCAGGGCGACCACTATCTGGCCCAAAGAAAATCACTGTTGGTTGGGTCATACGTAGTTCACCTTTTTGAAACAAGGTAAGCCAAGCCGTAATGATGGAAACAATTAGCGCGACTAGCGAGATGACTATGGAAATCAATTCACTCATGATTTGAATTGCCTCTCTTTCTTTAGCAGGTTGACTCTGGTTTATATAAAGTGCCGTATAAACTCCCGATTTGTAATTTTGTATAAAAATATCACCGAATAATCTCTTCTAACTTCCATGCCTTCATTATATAACTATCTTTTAAAAATGGGTAAAGTATAGAATAACCTGGTTTTACGCTTTGCGCTTTGCGTTTTATCATTCAACAATGCCATCAATCAATTCTCAAAATTCCATTGGCGTCTTTGATTCCGGCGTTGGCTGACCAAATAACACGGAAGGAAACATCACTTAACACGCTGTCCAAATTCACTTACCCGGAATGATTCATTGATTAACACGGCGTGTTAATCGAAGTGACTCAGTGAGTCGTTTCACCTGACTCGGCGGGGTAACTGAACTGACTCGCCGACTCATTGCGCTAAAATGATTTATTCAGCTTTGGGTAGTGGTCTATTGTAAGTGGCGCCGAGTCGCAGCCGTCGCTTTGGGAACGCGAGGGGAGCGAATCGGCGAATTTGTGAACAAATCTAGAAACAATTCGCGGCATTTGCACATTCGTGAAATTCGCGTTGAGAATCATCGCTTACTCTGTGCCGCTACCCAGCTTTTCTCATTGTTCACTTCCAAAAGCAGAATGATGTCATCCGCCGGATAGAGACGAAAGACACTAGCAATCTGCTGGTACGCGTCTACAATAAGATGCAGAACGAACCATTGCGGATGAAAATCC
>JBJKOR010000760.1:0-2262 GCA_046707185.1 Anaerolineales bacterium
CATGTAGGCTGGCTGGCTATCTTGATGGAACCATCAGGAAGCATCAGGAAAAACTGGTTGAATGTGGGCTGACCCGCTTGAGGATTAAGAGTGCGCATGGACTCGATTAAATTGTCCCTGAGTGTGGAGAACCCGTTGTTTTGCGGTGCTTCGGAAAGTGCGGAGTTAATTTCGCTTTCGAAATCAGGCTGGCGTAGCAGGTAGTCGAGGCGGATTTGCTTGGTCTTGATGACCAGGTCCATCTGATCGAGTTGCACTGACATCTGGTTTTGCATTTGGGCCGAAATCTGATTCCCGAACAAAGTGCGGGCGCGCCAATAGGCAGTTCCGGCCATCAAAATGAATGGTATAAAGGTGAAAACCATCAAGGTCCGGATCAACGAACGCGAGAGGCTGTCCCGATAAGCGGGTTGTTTAACTTCAATCGGTTTCTGCTCTATGTTGGTCATGGTGGCTTATGCAAACTCCCAAACAGCTTCTCCGCTGAGAATTCTTCGGATTTGATCGGGGAATCGATCCGGGTCGAGCGGTTTCCCCAAAAAGCCATCGAAGCCGGAATTCCTGGCTTTGTTCATCTGTTCCAAACTGGCCTCGGCTGTGACGGCTACGATTGGCACGGACTGAAACCGCTCTGCGACGCGAATTTTCTTCTGGGCGGCATACCCATCTTCATATGGCAGGCGAATATCCATTAGGATCAAATCCAGGCGAGGCAGTGTATCTGCATATTCAACAACCTCGAACCCTGATGTTTTCCATTCGCAGTGGATTCCAAGATAACCAAGCATGCGGGCAATCAGAACGAAGTTGGATACGTTATCTTCCACAACTAAAACTGTTGCATCTTTTGGAATGATGGATTTGTGAACATTGGGAGCATCAGATGCATCTGGATTAGCCATTTGGATTCCTCTTTATGTAGCGTTCGATCTGGGACGTTAGGGTATCGATGTCAATCGGTTTTTGGATGTATCCGTCACAGCCGGCCTCCAGGGAACGTTCCCTGTCGCCGCGCATTACATTGGCTGTCATGGCAACGATGGGCGTTTTTGTAAATTTCGGCATTGCTTTGATTTGTGCGGTCAGGGTGTAGCCGTCCATATCTGGCATGCTGATATCCATGAGGATTAAATCTGGAGATTCGGTGGACAGAGAATTCAAGCCTTCTTCGGCGTCCTGAGCCTCGATGACTTGATAATCATCCGCCTCCAGTACGCGCCTGACCAACTTGCGGTTGTCCATATTGTCTTCAATATATAGGATTATTCCTTTAGGTGGCATGATGTTTACCTTCCCTAGTGATTTTACTTGTTGGTCGCAGGGTTTGCATAACAGCAGGATTGCAAAAACTTAACAAAATTGTCAGTAATATCTCAATTGGAATGGACCGTTCTGGGACCGATGTGCCGGCCTTAAAACTGGTTTCTTTTTTGTTTTTGGTGTTCCCTCTTTGGTCACTTTTTCCATGGCTCATGTCGTCTATAATGGTCGAGAGTACAAAATGCTAAATATTGCCATGCTTTCCTATCATACCTGTCCGCTTGCGACGTTGGGCGGAAAAGATACCGGCGGGATGAATGTGTATGTCCGTGATTTGACGTGTGAGTTGGGGCGAATGGGAATTCACGTGGACGTGTTTACGCGTTCGCAAGACGAACATGTGCCGCATGTTTTGCATGATCTCGGTTATGGGAACCGGGTCGTTCACGTGCCGGCCGGTCCCGAAGTACCGCTCGCAAAGCGTGAATTGGCAAATTACATTCCTGAATTTGTGAACGGCATAAAAGCCTTCGCCGGGGAAAAAGGAATCCATTATGATCTGATTCACAGCCATTACTGGCTGTCGGGACTGGCTGCCGAATCATTGTCGGATGCGTGGGGCGGGATTCCGATTGCGCACATGTTCCACACTCTGGGCGAGATGAAGAATCGCATTGCGCAATCGGATGAGGAACGTGAAAGCTCCGAGCGGATCGCGGGCGAAAAGCATGTGTTGGAGCGCGCAGACCGCATCATCGTTGCAACGCTGGCCGAATTGACGCAGTTACGGTTTCTGTATAGAGCCAGTGAGCGCAAGCTCGTTACCATTCCGCCGGGGGTGGATACGAGTCACTTCTATCCCATCCCGGCTGATGAGGCCAAAATGGCAATTGGCATCAAGCCGGATATTCGCCTGATTTTGTTTGTAGGGCGCATCGAACCGCTTAAAGGAGTCGATACGTTGATTCGGGCCATGTCATGCGTTACATTGGATCACGGCGG
>JBJKOR010000761.1:0-2815 GCA_046707185.1 Anaerolineales bacterium
GGATGGGTGCGTCGTTCTTTGCGCGTGTTATCCCACAAACGAATCCCTATGCCCTTCGAGCGGCGGACAACCACCATACGCATCTTATCCAGCGTGATGAAGCTGGGCACATCTTCCTGATCGGCATCCAGCAAGGCGGTCGTTGCCTCCTCGCCGTTGACCTCCACGGTTTGATCAGCCTCAACGTAGAACGTAACGTTATTGCCATCGAATTCGAAGCGACCGAGGCATTTGGGGGCGCGGGCCGGAAGCTTGATATCGCACTCGGAATCGGAGCCAATCAGGTTGGTCCCTTTGCGCAGCCAAAACAAACCGGCGAGTGCCAGCCAGCCGTTTTCGCGGCGCAAGTTGGCATCCATTTCCTTACGCCATTTTAGGATGTTGCTGAGATATTCTTCGTTTGCCATGGATGATTTTCACCTGTATAAGAGATTAACAGTTGCGGGATTACTGGCGGGCTATATATAATTCTCCGGCTTCGACGCGAGTGTTGAGATAGTTTTGGTTCGGTGCGAAAGTGCAGGTGGCGTACTCGGTGAAAGCACTGGGAGGATTGAAGGCTTTGTTGAAATCGAGAAAGACGCGGCCGTCTTCGCGAATGGGTCCCGCGTGCAGATAGCGTCCCTTCGGGTAGGTTTTTTCACCGTTGGTCGCATCCGTAAACTGAATATATAACGTGCCATCGTTGCGTTCGTTGGCGTTCAGATTGTAGGTGTGTCCGCGCAGGTTGAACGTGACATAGCCCTGCATGTAATTTTCCTCCCATTCCCCAAAGGCATCGAACATTTTGAATTTCATGGGCATGGGATAGGAAGAATAAAGCGCGGAGACGCGATACTTTTCATCGATGGGGAACCAGGCACGGGGCGGAAAGGCGCGGCGCTGCTCGCGGGAATTGTCCCATAAGCGGATTCCGACCTTGTCGGCGCGGCGGGTCACGACCATGCAGAGTTCCCCGAACTTCACGAAGCTCGGAGAGTCTTGCAAGTCGTCGTTCAGCGCGACCGCGTTCGTGACAGCCTGACCGTTCAATTCCGCGCTCTGGCCGATATCGAGGTGGAGCGTGACGGTTTTGCCGTCGAACTCGAACGCCCCAAGCAGACGCGGCGTCTGTCCAGGAAAGTGGATATCGCAATCACGGGACGAGCCGAAGGTGTTGTTGCCTTTCTTCAGCCAAAACAGGCCGGCCGCGGCCAGGTAATCGTTTTCGCGGCGCAGGTTGGCATCCATTTCCTTGCGCCATTTCAGAATATTGCTGAGGTATTCTTCATTGCTCATAAGCGGGATAATTATACATGAATGTCCTTACAGGGAATTTACAGTTTTGTTATAAAATCATGGCAATATTGTCTCGCACTTTCTCCATTCGTGGAATGCAGGCCTCCTATCCCTTGCTCAGATGCAACAGCCGCCATAGACCAATGACCAGGCAGATGCCTGCCGCTATCCACAATACGATTGCAGGGAAATCGAACCAGCCTGACCATGCCATGAAAGCCAGTATCCCCGCAGCGCAAAGATAAAGACTGGTGAATAGCAGATTTCCAAGCATGTATCAACTCCATCCATTCCAATTTTCTCTGGAAACGGAGATTAGCATTCAGCGCCGCATCCGTTTTATATTCACTCGCTACCTTGTGTACCAAAGGCCCAATCCCAAATGGGGGAACTTACGCCAAAACGGGTATTCGGGTCTTTGTAATGATGCATCATGTGATAACGCTTGATGTATTTTGCGTACCCTGAACGCATCGGGAAGTGATGCGTGGCATAATGCATCAGGTCGTAGGCCAGGTATCCGATCAGGAAACCCGACATGAGCGGCGCCACCCATTGCGGCGACTTTAGGATGACGGCGAAAATCAAGTAGAACAATCCGAAGAAAATCACTGCCGCCGGGATGCTTACCGCAAATGGCATCACCAAACGGGTTTTGACCTGCGGCTGGGCATGGTGAATTCCATGGAATAGAAAGATGATGCGTTCCTGGAAGGGACTGGTTGGTTGGTAATGGAAAACAAAACGGTGCAGGGTGTACTCGGCAAAGGTCCAAAGGATGATCCCGATTAGAAAGCCGAGCGGGATGAAAGCCGGAAATCCGGAACCGGTGGCGTTTATCGCGGCGTAGACCAACAAGAGAATGGCAATGGGCAGCCACAAAAGGACTATGGCCACGGGGCTGATATGCGTGAAGAATTCCAGAAAATCGGATTTGAACAGGCGGATAGGCTCCGCATCGGGCCGGGTGTCAATGGGCAGATGATTTGTCATAGTTTCCTCGCTGTCTATTTTACAGGTAATGCTCCGAAGGAGGAGGGGGGCTTTTTATGAAGCCCCTTTTTGTGATCGTCGCGGTTGACTTTCGTTGCTCACAACTTACCACAAAAAGTAGAGCGCCAGTAGAAAAAACGGTATTAAAACGTGTGGAAGGAGCGATGCCCGTTTAAACATATATCTAAACGTTTGATCGTGTGTTTTCTCGTATTCTTTCGACCAGGTTGAATAAACTTGAAGCGGGAGCTTTTTGTCCCAAGTCCCATCCTGGATTGCCTTCTCGATTTCTTGTATCCGTACAGCAAAGAAATGGGATAGACCGCGCCAATAGGCTTCCAAATACCAAAACACGAGGGAAGCTGCAAGTGCCAGCCATAGAAGGTTCTTATTATTGCTCAAATAACTTGTGCCTATAATGGCGAGAGCTACTGTGATCGCCCAATTCTTGATGGTTAACCCTTTTGCATCCATATCTTCATAGGCGGTCTGTAGCATGATGTATTCATCTTTCAACAAATCCGCTCGTTTTTCTTCGTTCATC
>JBJKOR010000762.1:0-3489 GCA_046707185.1 Anaerolineales bacterium
CGAAGAGTGACATTTACAAAGCGGTCGAAGGCTTTTTGCAGCAGTTTAACTTTCCACGGAATGAGCAAGCCGAAATCCACGCGTGAAGCGGAAAAGTCCGGCTTATCGGCCAAATCAGATTCGGTCAGCAATCCATCGCGCAGAAGAAGTTCGGGGCTGATCAAATATGGGTTGCCCGCGAACGCCGAGAAGCATTGATACGGCGAATCGCCATAACCAGTTGGACCGAGCGGCAAAACCTGCCAAAGCTTGCAGCCAGACTCAACCAGAAAATCCACAAAACGGTAGGCTTGGGAGCCGAGATCGCCGATACCATATTCACCGGGCAAACTGGTTGGATGTAAAAGGATTCCACCGGAGCGAGGATAGTTCATTATTTATTATTCCTTAAAATATTTTGGAGCACTTAAGAAGTAAATGTCATTCTGAGCGACCAAAGGGAGCGAAGAATCCCGCCGCTTTGCGGCGAAGACCCTTCGTTATACTCAGTGACATTCATTTTACAACAAGCTGTGCGGCAACGCGTTGATAAAGCTGGAAATATTGCTGGGCGGAATTCTTCCACGAAAAATCCTGCTCCATACCCGCTTTTTGAATCGTCTCCCATTTCTCATGATCGGAATACATCCCCAACGCTTTTTTGATTGCCGTGGTCAAACGGGAGGCGGTCGGCTTTGGAAACATGAAACCGGTCTCGCCATCGTAGATCGTATCCTTCAACCCACCCACCGCGCTGACAACCGGCACACAGCCGTAACGCATGGCGATCATCTGCGAGAGTCCGCACGGCTCGTAGCGCGAGGGCATCAGGAAGATGTCCGCGCCCGCGTAGATTTGCCGCGCCAAACCGCTGTCGAACTTGAATTCAGCCCGCACGCGGACGGGAAACTCGGTTTGCAAAGTCCTGACCGCCGCTTCAAGTTTCGGGTCGCCTGTGCCAAGCAAGACCAATTGCCAGGGCAAATCTTTAAGTTTCGATAAAGCTTTGGGAATGAGATCGATCCCTTTTTGCGGGTCCATGCGCGAAACGACGCCCAGCAAGGGAACGCCTGCATCCTGCGGTAATCCGAGACGCACCTGCAAGGCCACTTTATTTGCAGGGCGTTTATCCATCGTAGCGACTCCATAATTCACGGCCAACGCTGGATCGGTGGCAGGATTGTAGGAATCGGTGTCGATGCCATTCAAGATTCCGTTCAACGATTCCTTGCGCGCATGGAGATAATCCTGCAAGCCGCAGCCGAACTCCGGCGTTAGCATTTCGCGCGCATAGGTTGGGGAAACTGCAACGATCGAGTCAGCCGCCCAAAGTCCGAGCGAAAGCGGCAGCGCACGCGCCCATTCCGGCAAACCGGTCTGTGCGATGGTCAAACCATAATCCGCGACCATCGCCGAAACATCTGCGCCCATGAAAGGCAAGTTATGCACGCTTAATACCGAAACCATGCCTGGGAAACCGCCCTCCCAGCGCTTGAGCAAAAGAGCATAACAGGCCATCGCCGTATGCCAGTCATTGGCGTGAATGATGTTGGGCTTCCAATCGAGCTGACGCGCCAGTTCCAGCGCCGCCAGCGAAAAGAATGCATATTTTTCAGTATCCACCGCAGAATTGGCCGAGTAAACCGAACCACCCGAAGTAATCGGTTCGCCGCTGATGAAATAAACGGTCATGCCATCTAAAATCAACTCATGAACCTGCACCTGTAAATCGCCGTCCTTATACGCCATGGAAAAAATCATCAATGGACGAAGGCCCTCGGTTTTGATCGCCGAATGCAGGGGCAAAACGAGGCGGACATCCAATGCGGTCTCACCCCTAACTTCGGGCGGTAAATGGTTCAAGGCGCGTGGCAGCGCTCCAGCCACATCCCCCAACCCCCCCACTTTAATAAACGGATCCGCTTCCGCGGCCAGGAATAAGTCATTTATATTTTCAGGCATTGAGCCCAATTGTACAACCAAAATAGACAATTTGACGACCGCCCGTGGAGTCAAGAATCAAGCGGCGTACAAATCCCGATAATTCAATTCTCTTTTAGGCTGGCAGTTTGTGATGGCGGCTTGGCCGCCGAGCGCGACGCCGGTTTGGAAAATTTCGACCCAATATGAACAACCATTCGAAGAATGGTCAGGAATAAAAAGCTTCCACCGAGAGACCAATAGACGGCTTGCGCCCAAGGAAGCGAAGTATCGCTTCCGCTGGTCACGCCATGAAATATTGCCATCAGGAACATCAGGAAACTCAGATAATGAATCGCACGCCAAGTCTTCGGCCCGATCAAATGCCGCATATAAAAGGAAAACGCTACAATCACCCAAATATAAAAACCGATTTGTCCGATCCCCACCCAGAACGGGTGGTAATTCACGCTTCCAAACGGCACAAGAATCTGGGCTAGTTGATAGTTGATATAACGATCACCCATCAAAATCAGAGCGTGGAACAAGGCAAATGCTATTCCGAGCAAACTCACATATTCATGTACCGCGAAAGCAGCCGCCGCGCCGGGCCAATACTTCGAGACTTTGTTGGTGATCAATAATCCAAGCATCACCGAAAGCCAAAGCAGACCCAGTGCCACAAATGCGGAACCGCGCGAAAGGTACCAATATGCTTTCGGGTCAGGTCCCACCAGCGTTTGTGCAACGTTCGGGATCCAACTCGGTGCAAAGATGATCGCGCCGAATATTCCCAACGCCATGGCAATAAACAGACTCGCCACCGACATCAAGCTCAGCGAAGAATGATCAAATTCGTTTTGCGGATTTGGAGAGGGCATGGAATCCTTTCGGAATGAACTCAAAGATATTTTTCAAAATTCCGGCTGCGAAAATACTGGCCGTTTTCAAGGACAATCCATCCCGCCAATCGATCATCGCCATTCAAACGTTCCATTCCCGCCCGGCTGCCGGAGATCAAAACGAACTTCGCCAACGCTTCGGCCTCCATGATTGTCGGCGCGATCACCGTCGCAGTCAAAACGTCGGATTCAGCAGGAAGGCCCGTGCGCGGATCGATAACATGATGTTGCAAAACTCCATTTCGCATCCAGCGATGATAATCTTTCCCTGAAGTCGCAACACCGCCAGTAGATAGATAAATCACCTCGAGGTTGGATTCGCGCTCAAACGGATTTTCGATGCCGATGCACCACGGCTCGCCATTCTGCATTGGTCCTGTCACTGCTATATCGCCTCCCGCGTTGACGAGAGCCGGGCCAATTTTCCCGAGCAGTTCCGCAGCCTTATGCGCCGCCCAACCCTTGGCAACGCCGCCAAAGTCGAGTCGAGCACCGTATGGCAGGTAAATACTTCGAGCTTTTTCATCCGCAATAACTTCTTTTAAAGTGACAGCATTAACTTCGTAATCCAATAAAGCGCTCGAATTGGTATCAAAAAGCACATCAAAACTGCGATCATATCCGACATGGATCAATGCATCGAGAATCAGTGGCGTGACCAAACCATCCGTCACACGTTCCGCCTTCA
>JBJKOR010000763.1:0-11959 GCA_046707185.1 Anaerolineales bacterium
ACCTGACGCACCTCGCCCTGACCGCCGCATGTGGGACAACGCGTCGGCGATGTGCCGGGTTCTGCGCCGGAACCATTGCAGCGTGAACAAGACTCGTCGCGCTCGAACTCGATCTCTTTCTCGACGCCGAAAACGGCCTCTTCAAATTTCAGCGTAACCTGCATTTGAAGATCACGTCCCCGCCGCGGGGCGCGGCGCGAACGGCGGCTTCCGGTCGAGAATCCAAACTGTGCAAAGAGATCGTCGAAGATGTCGGCAAAGTCCACCGTGTAATCGTGGAAGCCGCCCATGCTGCCCAAGCCTTCCTTGCCGAAACGGTCATAGCGGGCGCGCTTGTCGGCGTCCGATAGAACGCCGTAGGCTTCGTTGATCTCTTTGAATTTCTCCTCGGCGTCCTGCGCTTTATTCACATCGGGATGATATTGGCGCGCCAACTTGCGGAAGGCGCCTTTGATTTCATCTTCCGATGCGTTTCGGCCTACGCCGAGAACATCATAATAATCGCGGTCTGTCATAAGTCTTACAGGTCGCACAAGTCTCACAGGTCTTACAAGTCGGATTTTTTAGACTTGTAAGACCTGCTGACTTGTAGACTATTCCTTTACTTCACCATCCACCACGTCCGGTCCCGCGTCCGATGAACCGGATTGATTCGATTCGCCTTCACCGCTCGGCGTTTCGGGTTGCTGTTGATAGGCACTTGCGCCGATCTTCTGAATTGCCTCGCCCAACGCATCCGCCGCGGACTTGATGGCGTCCACATCGTCGTCTTGAGCCTTGCTTTTCACCTCCGCGATTTTCTTCTCGATGTCGGACTTCACATCCGCGGGAACTTTATCGCCGAATTCCTTCAAAGCTTTCTCGGCGGCATAGGCTGTGTTATCGGCATGATTGCGTTCTTCGATCAACTCTTTGCGTTTGCGGTCTTCTTCAGCGTGCGCCTCGGCTTCCTGACGCATTTTCTCGACTTCGGAATCTGATAAGCCCGATGAGGCGGTGATCGTGATGTGTTGTGTGCGTCCGCTGGCTTTATCCTTTGCAGTGACCTTCAGGATTCCGTTCGCATCGATGTCATACGTGACTTCGATTTGCGGGACGCCGCGCGGCGCGGGTGGAATTCCATCGAGGATGAATTTCCCCAGCGATTTGTTGTCCGCCGCCATCGGACGCTCGCCTTGTAAAACATGAATCTCGACTTGCGTTTGACTATCGGATGCCGTTGAAAAAGTCTGACTGCGGCGCGTGGGAATGGTCGTGTTGCGTTCGATCTGCGATGTGGCGACTCCGCCCAAGGTCTCGATGGAGAGCGTGAGCGGCGTCACGTCAAGCAGCAAAATATCCTTGACTTCGCCGCCCAACACGCCCGCCTGAATCGCTGCACCAACTGCCACGACTTCATCGGGGTTGACGCCTTTATGCGGTTCCTTTCCGAAGAAGGCGCGCACGCGATCTTGTACCGCGGGCATGCGCGTCATACCGCCGACCATTACCACTTCATTGATTTGACTCGCCGTGAGTCCGGCATCGCTCAAGGCTTGTTTGAGCGGAGCAATGGTACGATCAACTAAATCAGCGGTGAGCTGCTCGAGTTTGGAACGCGTCAAGGTGGTAACCAAATGTTTTGGGCCACTGGCATCGGCGGTGATATATGGCAGATTGATTTCGGTCTGCATGGTGGTCGAGAGTTCGATCTTGGCTTTCTCGGAGGCTTCCTTCAAACGCTGCAGCGCCTGGCGATCATTACGCAAATCAATTTTGTTTTCCTTTTGGAATTGATCGGCGAGATAATCCATGAGGCGCTGGTCGAAGTCATCGCCGCCGAGGAAAGTGTCGCCGCTGGTCGAGCGGACTTGGAAAACGCCATCGCCCACATCGAGAATCGAAATATCGAACGTGCCGCCGCCCAAATCATAGACGGCAATAATTTCATTCTTCTTTTTATCCAGGCCATACGCCAGCGACGAAGCCGTCGGCTCGTTGATGATGCGAAGTACTTCGAGTCCCGCGATCTTGCCTGCGTCTTTGGTGGCGTTGCGCTGCGCGTCATTGAAATACGCGGGGACCGTGATGACTGCCTGTGTGATCGTTTCGCCGAGATACGCTTCGCAATCGGCCTTGATCTTGGCAAGAATCATGGCCGAGACTTCCGGCGGGCTGTAATCTTTGTCGTCGAGTTTGACGCGTACATCGCCGTTTGGCGCTTCATCCACTTCATAAGGCACGCGCTTCTTCGTGCGTTCCACTTCGGGATCATCGGACTTGCGTCCCATAAAACGCTTGATCGAAAAAATGGTATTCTGCGCGTTGATGATGGCCTGGTTGCGTGCCACGCGTCCAACCAGACGCTCGTGGTTTTTGTTCACCGCCACGACCGACGGAACCAATCGTTCGCCCTCCGACGATGGAATCACACTTGGCTCGCCGCCTTGCATTACCGCTGCAACGGAGTTCGTCGTGCCGAGATCAATACCAATGATTTTTGCCATGAAATAATTTCTCCTTCAATATTGTGTAGGGGCGAAGCATGCTTCGCCCCTAGAATTAATCTATTGTGCCACACGCACCATCGCCGGTCGGATGACGCGCTCGCCCAACATATAACCATTCTGAACCACCGCGATCACATGTCCGCTCTCGACGCTTTCACTCGGTTCATGCGAAATCGCTTCGTGGAAATTTGGGTCGAACAACTGCCCTTCCGCCTTAATCAGCGTCATGCCTTCAGATTCGAGAATGGATTGCAGTTTCTTGTGAATCAATTCGATGCCATCCATCCACGAGCCAGCCTCCTCCGGACGATTTTGCAGGGCGCGATCGAGATCGTCCAGCACTGGCAGGAACTTCTTGATGATATCGCCTTTCATCACCGATTTCATCGTTTCCTGGTCGCGCTGGACGCGGTTCCTGTAATTGATGAACTCGGCCTGTGCGCGCTGCCAGCCATCGAGATGTTCCGCGGCTTTGGCTTCCGCTTCTTCGAGACGTTTCTCCAACGCTTCTATCTCCATGTTGGCTTGCTCGCCACTTTCCAAATTTTCCTCCGCGAGGGCCTCAGCTTGGGTCTCGTCAATTTCTTCCTTGGCTTGTTCCTGTTGATGCTTATGATGTTTTTTCTCAACCATATTCTCACTCTCAAGATTCAAAATAAAATAAATCGAATATCGTTTTACTCGCCGGCCATCCTGTCATTTACCAGGTCGCTTAATAAACCAGCCACGTAACGCACTGTGGGGATTGTTCGTGCATAGGACATGCGCATCGGCCCGAGCACGCCCAACATGCCTGTGGAAAAGCCTGGCACGCCATAACGTGCCAATACCATCGAACACTGACGCAATTCTTCCCAGCCGCCCTCGCCGCCGATCAGCACCTGCAAGCCTCCGACGGCGCTGTTGATGGTGGTGCGCGCCAGCAAATTCTGCAATGTGGAATGTTCTTCGAAGAGACGCAAGGCGCGGCGGACCTCATCCGACTCGGCAAATTCCGGCTCGGATAAGACATTGGTCAGGCCGTCGGTATAAACTTCACCGGAAAGGCTCTGTGAGGTACGCCGCATCTCCTGCACGATCAGAATCAAAATATCCTGATCGAGTGCATCGGCTGGGGTCGGAAGCGTGGAAAGCTCATCGATGGCGCGGCCCGCCAAAAGTCCGTTAAGACGCGCTGCCGCCTGACTCAATCGATCCTGGGCTACAGGCCCAGCCAAGGTCAAGAGTTGCTGCGATACTTCGCCGCCAATCAGCACCAAGACCATGAGCACCTGGCGCCCCTGGGTCGAGATCAATTCCACATGTTGAAAGCGGGCACTCTCGGCGCGCGGTGCTGTGACCACCGACACACCCTGTGATTGGTGCGCCAGTACCGAGGCGGCGAGGTGCATCCATTGGTCCACGTCGGCACGCGCCCGAAGAAACTGGTGGGAAATGTTCTTCTGAATGGATTTCGGCAATTCGGCCTGATCCATCATTTGAGATACAAAGAAGCGATACCCTTCTTCGGTGGGGACGCGTCCGGCGGATGTGTGCGGCTGGCGCAGATAACCAAGCTCGGTCAGCGCGGCCATCTCGTTGCGGATGGTGGCGGAGGAGAGATCGATGCGATAATGCTCCACCAGCCGCTTCGAGCCTACAGGCTGGGCGGAGTCGATGTATTCGCGGATGATGATCAGCAGAAGATTCTTTTGGCGTTCGGACAGTTCAACCATAGATCACACAATTGGGATTCGCTTCGAAAGTTGCTCCCATAAGGGTTAAATCATAACATGCGGTTAATCAGGGCGTCAATAAGAGGAGTGTAAGAAAACAAAAAGGCGGCAGATTATGCCGCCTCATGAACGAGGAGCTATTTTAAGGAGATGTTACTGGCCTCCAAACGGGATCGAAATCCACGCCCGGATCAGAGGTGACGCGGATGCGATTCTTGCCAGCGATGTCTTCATAGAAGATGTCATAGTTCGTGTCGTTGCTTAGCCCCTCGAAAATAACCAGGCTTCCATCCGGTGAATAATGCACATTTTCCACGGGCCAGGGATTGAAATTCAATTTATGGGCCGAATCGGTGCCGCGCTTTTCATACGGAATGTCCATGACCCACGGCAGAGTGTATCCACTGGCGTTCCGTTCATTGTATAGAATCATCTTTCCATCGGGCGACCATGCCGGTGCGTAATCCCAAAACGTCGGACCGCTGCGGACCACTTGCTGCGGGGACTGACCGTGATCTGTCATTACCCAGATCTGGTAGGCGCCGTAACGTTTTTCTGCATAGACAATCTGGTTGCTAAACGGCGACCATGCCGGCTGGCGTGTATCGATATCCGGCGTTGTATTGGTTAGGCGCGTCACGGAAAGGTCGACAAGATTAATCGAGTAAATTTGCATATGTCCATCGCGCAGGGATGTAAATGCAATCCGTTTGCCATCCGGCGACCAAGCCGGTTCGAAATCACCGCCGGGCGAGGTTGGCAGCGGGGTCAGGTTGCTGCCATCAGCGTTGACGATATAAAGCGAGGTGTTCGCTAATGGGGTCGCGCCGATGCTCAGCCGTGCTTTACAAGGCGAAACAAAGACCAATTGTTGTCCATTCGGCGACCAGGAGGGCTGGCAGGCTCCATCGGCCATATTGGTAATGGGCTGAATTGTATTGCCGGTCAAGTCGTCGCTCAGATAAATCTGCGGGATGCCCGTGCGATCCGATGCAAATGCAAACTGCCCTGTCCCGCCGCCTACAGGTGTGGGACCTACTGTGGCCGTTATCGCAGGAGTTTCAGTTGCAGGGGTGGCCGCCATGGTTCCAGTCCCGCTTGCCGCCGCATTGATACTGGTGGGAGTCAGTGTGAATGTTGGCGTTATGGGAACAGATGTGGATGTAAAAGCCAAAGACGGCAGGGCAGTCGATGTGGCGGTTGCAGTCGGTGACGATGTTGGGGTTGCTGTCGAATGGACGAACGGCACGAAGCCGCGTATATTCGCGGGTAACAGGCCTGGCTCGAAATAGAATGCACCAAACAAAAGGCCAATCAACAAAATCAAGATCAAAAGCAGCCAAGCGCCGCAGGCGGCACGGCGTTTCTGTTTCTTCTTGGGCGGAACGAAAGGCTTTTCCTCCATGGCTGAAGGTGGTGGAACTGGTCCGGTGAATGGCTTGGGCTTGGGAGGTTCCGGCGCTTCCGCTTGAGCCTCAGCGGGTGTCTCTGGAATATCGGGCGGGGGGACAACGACATATCGTCCGGTAGATTGCTGACTCTTGGCCTTCGAGCCGAGCAAGGCTTTCTTGAATTCGTCCGCTGTCTGAAAGCGATCAGCCGGATCGACCGCCATCGCCTTTTCGATAGCTGCCACCAGTCGGCGCGAAAGTTTTGGATTCCGTTTGCGAAGCGGAGTCAGTTGAGCGTTATCCATCGCACGCGCCAAACCATCTTCAGGAATGACTCCGGACAAAGCCGCGTATAACGTGGCGCCCAGTGAATACACGTCGGTGCGTGGATCGGTACGCGCGGTGCCATATTGTTCTGGCGGAGAATAGCCGGGAGTCATGGCGCGCGCACCGGTGGTCGTGACTTGCGTGCCTTGGACAACCTTCGCCAATCCAAAATCCACCAGATAGATATGCCCATCGGGCGTGATCTTGACGTTGCCAGGCTTGAGGTCGCGGTGAATGATCGGCGGTTTGCGCGTGTGCAGATATTCCAGCGCATCGCAGATCGCAGCGCCGATGATGACCGCATCATCCTCGGAGATCGAGCCGAGGCGTTCCATGCGCTGACGCAGGTCCTCGCCCTCGATGAAATCCATTACGAGATATTGTCCCTGATCGCCGACTACAAAGTGATCCGAGACGCGCGGTAAATTGGGATGGCGCAAGTTGGCGAGAATTACCGCCTCCAGCCGGAACTGGCGGGCGTATTCATCCGTTGTAAAAAGATTTTCCTTGAGCGCCACATCCACGCCCAGATTTTCATCCACGGCGCGGTAAACCGATCCCATGCCGCCCTGGCCTAGAATCTCAACAATGCGATAACGTTTATGCAAGAGAGTGCCGCGTTCGAGTGTCATCCGTGTTCCATTAGAAAAGTTGTATCCAGAACGGGGTGATTATAACAGATAGCATCATAGTCATAGTCAATGAAATTGTAATAATCATGCATTAATAAACGCAAGAATAACATAATTCAGTTGATTAAAACTCCATGAATCTTTTATCGGATTGACGTTTTATCAAAAAGGGTTAGACTCGAAATATGGATAAGCCATCTGCGCGCTGGGACTGGTTCTCGGTTGTGTTGATCGTCCTGCTTCTCCAAGTGGCGGCGGTGCGCCTGCTGGTTGCCAATTGGGCGCCCTTCCTTTACTTTGCAGAGACTCTCACCGCGCTGGGAAGCATTCTTGGCCTCGCATTGGGGGCCAGCAACTTCAAACGCAGCGTGGTCGTGTGGATCGCCATTGACTATTCACTGATGGTGATCCCGTGGCAATGGGCCGCTGCAGTGCAAAGCGCGGCTGCTGCCGGTTATCGCGAGCGTTTGCTAGATATCGCCTCGCGGCTGGGAATTGCTTTTACGCAGTTCATTCACCGCGCACCGGTTAGCGATTCATTCCTCTTCGTGGCTTTTATGTCCCTGCTGATGTGGATCGTGAGTTTGACGGCCGGATACTGGCTTGTGCGGCACGACAATTTGCCGGTTGCGGTGATTCCCTCCGCCATCGTGATCGTTACGGTTCAAATCTATGATAATTATTTCCAGCTTCGTTCGTGGTGGCTGGCGGTGTATATTTTTCTCGTTTTACTTTTGATCGGACGAAGATATTATCTGCGCCGCCGCGCCCAGATGTGGAGCGAACATATTGCCATGTCGGAGGATGCCTGGCCGAATGTTTCGAACAATCTGCTCGTGATCGCGCTGGTATCGGTCTTTGTGGCGTGGATTTTTCCCACTTCGCTCTCGAGTCTGAAAACCGCATCGAGCATGTGGAAGGAAATTTCGAATCCGGTGCAGAATCGGTTCTCGAACGCGGTCGTCTCGCTTCAATCTCCACATAATGTCAGCGGGACGGATTATTACGGAACGCTCTTCCAATTGGGTTCTCAAGCCGCGCAGGGCAGCCAGCCGATGTTTACCGTGGAAGTGTTATCCGCACCAACGACCGGCATTGCCTATTATTGGCGGGCACGTACCTTTGATTTTTATTCCAAAGGGCAATGGACCAACTCCAATACCAAGAGCCTCGACTTCGATCCGTCGGATCCAAATTTAAATCTTGTGAATGGTCAAGGCCGCGTAGAGGCGACCTTCCAATTCACGATGCAGCGGCCACAGCAAGGTCTGTTGTACGCGCCGTCCGAGCCGGTGTGGGTGGACCACCCCGGCAGTGTGATCGTGGCATCGTCGGGGAACGGGCAGGAGGATCCGATTGCGTGGTTTGCTGATCCAGCCGTCGAAACGGAAGGCCAATATCGGGTGCGCGCAGAGATCGCCAATCCCACCGTCGAGGCGTTGAGAGCTGCGGGAACAGATTATCCTGCCTGGGTTCAGGACAGTTATCTCGAAGTCCCGCAGGATATCCGGCCCGCGCTTCAAGCGCTTTCCGAGAAGATCACCAACGGAAAATCGACGCCATATGACAAGGCCCAAGCCGTTACCGATTACTTAAGAAAGACGATTCAATATTCGACCACGGTTCCGGCTCCGCCTTCCGGCGAGGACCCGGCCATTTGGTTCCTGACCAATTACAAGAAGGGATTCTGCAATTATTATGCCAGCGCGGAAGTGTTGCTATTGCGTTCGATTGGCGTTCCGGCGCGCATGGCGGTGGGCTTTGCCGAAGGCCAAAGTGTCAACGATACGCTGCATGTCCATAACCGGCTGGACGTTTATGAAGTCGAAATCCAAAATGCACATGCCTGGCCCGAAGCGTATTTTCCCGGGATCGGATGGATCAAGTTCGAGCCGACTGTGATTCAAAGTCCCATCACGCGGCCTGATGAAAATCCACTCGCGGGCGCGGCGCAAAACACTCCTTCAGTCCCCAACGCGCAAAAGATCGAAGAAAATCCTTTGCCTGTCTCGAATGCACCCGCAGCCTCGATATTCGGTCCGCGGCTCATGCAATTTCTTCTGACCGTCCTTTGGCTTGTGCTTCTTGGTTTGCTGATCGTCGCATTCCGCCGCTATCACCTGATGAATTGGCTTCCGATTTATTTAGCCAGCGGCCTGACGCGGCTGGGTATGTCCACGCCTTCCTGGATTGATGCCTGGATTCGATGGAATCAAATGACTTCTGTGGAACATTCCTTCGCCAGCGTCAACCTGAGCCTATGGTGGCTGGGAAGTCCGCAGCCGATCTATGCCACCGCGGCAGAGCGCACTGCCGTCTTGAGAAAGCTCCTGCCTTCTGCCGCGCAATACATCGAGACCGTTTCATCCGAGCATCAAGCTGCGCTTTTCACCAGACACCCTGTGGATCCGTTCAAAGCGCGGCGGGCCGGTATCATGATCGTCGTTCACACATTGCGCTTCAAGCTTCGGGAGATTTGGAATGGAATTTCCGGCGGGGATGTGGAGTTGGGCTAATCATGGATTTGAATCAGCCTCGCTCGACAAAGACGCATCGATACAGCAATGCGCTTGTCCTCGAGTTCCGGCAGGCATGGGTACAGTCAAAATTACGTTTCATTCATACAATGGATCACGCCGTAATTTCAAATAAGAGCATCCTTAAAGACTCCGCTTGACGCTGATTCGCTGCGAATGGTAAGATGCTTGCATGTACTTACGAGGTAGTAAATGGAGCATGAACCGCCGGCGGCGAAGACCGAACTGGTTCCTCATCACGTTTCTTCTGTTGATGATCGCGGGTTTCACATATTTGGATCGTTTTATTATTCCAAATTATCAGTCCCCTTTCATACCGACTTCCACGCCTACACCCCCTCCGGAACAATTCATCACGCAGGCGCAGAATCTAATGAGTCAAGGCAAGCAGTCACAGGCTATCGAGGCGTACAAGCAGGCTTTGGCCCTCAAACCGAACGACCCTTCTATTTATATTTCTCTTGCACAAGTTCAGCTTTATACGGGCGATTATAAAGGTGCGCAGACCAATGCCGAAGATGCGCTTCTCCTGAACCCGAATCTTTCGGAAGCGAATGCGGTGCGCGCCTCGGCGCTCGATTGGCAGGGAAATTACGTGGATGCCGAAACGGCGGTCAAGCAGGCGCTGACGCTGGATCCCAACAATGCAGATGCGCACGCTATTTATGCCGAGATCCTTATCGACGAATATCTGACCGGCAGCGGGACCACGACCGATGTTCTCGCCACGGCCATTACCGAGTCCAAGACCGCCCAGCAACTCTCGCCTAACGGGCTGGAGCCGCATCGCGCCCGCGGTTACGTTCTCGAAGCGACTGGCAACTACGAAGAAGCCATCCGCGAGTATCAGGCTGCGGACGCAATCAACGATAATATCGCTGATATCCATGTTCAACTCGGACTCAACTATCGCCAGCTTGGTTCCTACGATCAGGCGGTGGAAGAATTCACCAAGGCCAACGCCTTGAACCCTGCCGATCCCACGGCCACTTTGCTCATCTCACGCACCTATGCCACCGTGGGCGAATTTGCCAAAGCTGTGCAATATGCCGAGAGCGCGGTCAAAGCCGGTCCCACGAACTCGAATTTGATTGGCAATTTGGGCGTGATGTATTATCACAATGTGGATTGGCCCGATGCAGTCAAGCAGTTGTCACTGGCGATCAATGGCGGCACAAACGCGGATGGTCAGAAAGTCGCGGCGCTTACCTTCTCGAATGAGACGCATGTGGTCGAGTACTATTTTACGTATGCACTGGTGCTGGCCCGCTTGAACCGTTGCAGCGAAGCATTGCAAATTGCGCAAATGCTTCAATCGCGCGTTCCATCGGATAACACCGCCATGACGAATGCCGAGGCGGCCATTCAGATTTGCAAGAATAACCTCGTCGCTTCTCCTACGCCCGCGGGCGGGAACCCAGCCAACGGAACTCCGACACCTTCCGGTTCTGCGTTTACCACACCTACGCCTCAGACTACTTCTACTCCGATTCCTCAAATTACTTCCACGATGTTCTCCGTTACCACGCCCACGCCATGAACATTTCCCCGCGTCGCCCCATTTATAACCGTCGTTCGGAGTCCAATGTCTATCGCATGTTCTTCTGGGCGTTGCTGGTGCTTGGCGGCGTCTGGATGCTTATCCAGCTAAGAACCGGCAATATCAAATCACCGTTCCAGCCTACGCCTACCTCCACACGCACCTCGGAATCTTATGCATTGGAAGGGAATGCCGAGTTTACCGCAGGTCAGATCGATGCGGCGATCAACGCCTACAAACAGGGTACACAAGTCGATCCCACCAATGCACAAATGTGGGCCGACCTTGCCCGTATTCAAACGTATTCTTCGCAATTCCTTCTAACCGATGCAACCCAGAACGCGCGCTTGCAGGAGGCACTGGCCTCTGCTAATCAAGCCGAAAAGCTCGCGCCGGATGATAGCAGGGTGCGTGCCATCCGTGCTTTTGTGCTGGACTGGAATGCGAATCCCTCCATTGTCGGAAATAAGCAGGCGCAGGATTATTTGTTCCAGGCTGATCAGGAAGCTGTGCATGCTTTGCAGCTCGACAATACGAATGCGCTGGCGTTGGCCTTCTATGCAGAGATTCTGGTGGATGAGCAGAAATGGACTCAAGCTGAACAGGAAATCAAGCAGGCCGTGGATCGCGATCCTTCCCTGATGGACATTCACCGCGTCTATGCTTATGTGCTTGAGTCGCTGGGGGATTATAACCAGGCCATCCAAGAATATGATAAAGCCATTGCCATTGCGCCAAACCTGACCTTCCTCTATCTGCGGGCAGGTGCCAATTATCGCCGCCTGGGTTTTGCAAGCCCAAATGCTGCCGTGCAAAAACAACTATTCGATAGCTCTTTGGAGTATTTCGCAAAAGCTGTTGCCATTGATAAACAATTGGGAATTAAAGATCCTGTTCCATACCTTTCGATTGCCAAGACCTATTCGCAGGAAGGCGAATATTTCATTGCCGCGCGAAACGTGCAAGTGGCGATTCAGTTCCAGCCCGATAACGCCGACCTCTATGGACAGCTTGGGATCATTTATCAAAAATCACGCAATTACGAAGGCGCAGTTCCGGCGTTGAAGTGTGCCATCAAAGGTTGTACGGCGCAGGAATCCTGCGATGGTCGCGGCGGATGCGGCACCGGCGATGTGCCTACTGCCGTGAAGGGCTTGCCCTTGTCGGATAGTACGGTGGTTTATTATTATACCTATGGCTCCATTGTTGCCGCGTTGAGTCGTCCGGACGCGAATAATTGTCCCGATGCGCTCAATGTGCTCAATGAAGTCAACGCAAAATATGGAGGCGATCCAACGATCGCGGGCATTGTGCAATCTGGCGAGGCA
>JBJKOR010000764.1:0-1386 GCA_046707185.1 Anaerolineales bacterium
CCATGACAGACCCACAAGTTCGATTTGAAGAGCTTCTTTCAGCATTGAAGGCACGTAATTACCGGCTGACACCGCAACGGGTGGAATTAGTGCGTATGATTGCAGCCAGCGAGGGACATCCCAGCGCGAACCAATTTTATGAAAAGATAAAAATGAAATTCCCCACCATGAGTCACGCCACGGTCTATAAGACCCTCGCGTTGCTCAAAGAAATGAATCAAGTTTTGGAAATCGATTTGCGCGAAGACAGCCATTATGATGGCAATCGTCCCCAGCCCCATCCGCATTTGATTTGCATGTAGTGTAACAAAATTGTCGCTGGGGATATTACTCTCGATCTGAAATCGATTAGAAAGCTGGAGGAAGCATCGGGTTATTCGATTCTGCGCCCTCAAATTGCGCTCTATGGGCTGTGTCCGGATTGCAAGAAAGGGAGTTGAGCCTCTCTCTTTTTTTAGTTCGATTGGATAATGATTATCTTTTAGGAAAACTTATCAGGAGGTGGCGCCTCAGAAATCAACACAATCTTTTTGGCAACCAATGTTCAGGTGAGAGATGTATCCCATAACATCACCTTTATTTGATTGATAGACGGCACAATTCAATCATGAACAAAATGCACAGAATAAAAAGGAGTAAATACTATGAGCGAAGAAAACAAATGCCCGGTTCACAGTCAGATTGCCGGAGGCGGTACGACGAACGAAGACTGGTGGCCGAACCGGCTCAAGCTCGAGATTTTGCACCAACATTCCTCCAAGTCCAATCCGATGGACGAGGACTTCAACTATGTCAAAGAGTTCAACAGCCTCGACCTGGAGGCCGTGAAGAAAGACCTGCGCGATTTAATGACGAAGTCACAGGATTGGTGGCCGGCGGACTTTGGTAACTATGGCCCCTTGTTCATCCGCATGGCATGGCATAGCGCCGGAACCTACCGCGTCGGTGACGGCCGCGGCGGCGCAGGCAGAGGCCAGCAGCGCTTCGCGCCGCTCAACAGTTGGCCGGACAACGTGAACCTCGACAAGGCACGCCGCTTGATTTGGCCGATCAAGCAGAAGTACGGTCGGAAGATTTCCTGGGCCGACCTGATCATCCTGACCGGCAATGTCGCACTGGAAACGATGGGCTTTAAGACCTTCGGTTTCGGCGGTGGCCGCGAGGATGTTTGGGAGCCGGATCAGGATGTCTATTGGGGTTCCGAGGGCAAGTGGTTGGAAGACAAACGGTATTCCGGCGAACGTGACCTCGAGAATCCGCTCGCTGCCGTACAAATGGGCTTGATCTATGTTAATCCGGAAGGCCCTAATGGAAAACCGGATCCGCTTGCCGCAG
This sequence comes from Anaerolineales bacterium, assembly GCA_046707185.1. Lineage (GTDB taxonomy): Bacteria > Chloroflexota > Anaerolineae > Anaerolineales > Villigracilaceae > Fen-1038. The sequence goes on from JBJKOR010000764.1 coordinate 1,336, forward strand.
CCAAAGATATCCGCGAAACATTTGCGCGCATGGCGATGAACGATGAAGAAA
>JBJKOR010000765.1:0-1464 GCA_046707185.1 Anaerolineales bacterium
GGAATGCCTTTGCATCCAATCTGGCGTATCAACAGGGCCGTTACACTGACCTGGCGGATTTCAAAAAGCTGGCCAACCTGATTTCCAAATGGGAAAATAGTTCGGGCAACTGCCTTTACTATATGGCAACTCCGCCGGGAATTTTCCCCAACATCATCGACCTGCTTGGATTGACCGATCAACTCACGGAGAATGGCGGCTGGCGGCGGGTCGTGATCGAAAAGCCGTTCGGCACGGACCTGGCCTCGGCGCGCAGTCTGAATCTCCAAATCCACAAAGCGCTGAACGAGAATCAAATCTATCGCATCGACCATTATCTCGGCAAGGAAACGGTTCAGAACATCCTGGTGGCGCGTTTTGCCAATACCATTTTCGAGCCGTTATGGAATCGAAATTACATCGACCACGTGGAGATCACCGTTTCGGAGCAGGTTGGCGTGGAGCACCGCGCCGGCTATTATGATACCGTCGGCGTGGTGCGTGATATGTTCCAAAACCATTTGCTCCAATTGGTATCGCTGGTGGCCATGGAGCCGCCGGCTTCCTTCGACGCCAATGCATTGCGAAACGAAAAAGTCAAAGTATTGAGCGCCATCCAGCCTTTCAAGAGAGAAACCGTGGCTGCCCGCACCGTGCTTGGACAATACAAAGGTTATCTCAGTGAAGAAGGCGTCAGGCCTGATTCGACCACCCCCACATACGCCGCGCTCCGCTTGCAAATCGATAACTGGCGCTGGCAGGGCGTGCCGTTCTATCTGCGATCCGGGAAACGGCTCAAGGAAAAAGTGTCGCAGGTCATCATCGAGTTCAAACAACCGCCGCATTTACTATTCCCCAACGCGTACGGCGGAATGACGCCGAATATGCTGGTGTTGTATCTCCAGCCGGATGAAGGCATCCATTTGCGGTTCGAGGCAAAAGTTCCGGATACTGCCGCGAATATGCGTTCCGTGGATATGGAATTCCATTATGCGGATTCGTTTGGAAAGTCCTCGATCCCCGAATCCTACGAACGCCTCCTGCTGGACGCTTTGGCGGGTGATGCGTCGCTGTTTACCCGCGCCGACGAGGTGGAGACCGCCTGGGCGTTGATCGACCCGATTCTCGAATCGTGGGATGAGCAAAAGATAAAGCCCGCGCTTTATGAACCGGGTTCATGGGGTCCAGCCGAGGCGGATGAAATGATCCAACGTGATAGACGCGCCTGGTCACAATGGGAAGGAAACTAATCTATCTCATCGATTGGAAATCAAAGCGGCGCACGAATTCGCCAAACTAATAGCCGCGATATCCCTGTTCTACTTTTTCGATCGCGGCCAGCCACTTTGGCAACTGATCGAACAACTTTCGCATGATCACATTGGAACGCTGGATGAACAATTCGTAATCGCCGTAGGCTTCCCCGCCATTGACGCTGACCAAATCGGTAACGCCGCGCAAGATCAAGGTCCGAACATTGTTCTT
>JBJKOR010000766.1:0-3471 GCA_046707185.1 Anaerolineales bacterium
GCACAGGCTTGCTCGTGATGATTGAAGATTGTTTTGATCTTTGGATGTGTGCCAATGGAATAGTTGAGGAACATCGCTCCGCCGCCGGTCAGCATAAAGACGTGGCGAACGCCGAAGTTGGATAATCGGTTGGCTATGTAATCTGAAACGCGGATCGATGGGATTGCCACGCCGCTACGCTCCTCACACTGACATAAAGATTGGAATAAGTTTAAACCGGAACAGCATATAAAACAATGTCAAAGTCATTGAAACCGTGAGCTCGAAGGTAATATTGATATTGATCAGGCATCATTTGTTTAATGTGTATTGGAATTTTCCAAAGATGTTCGGGACGATGATAAACCGATATTGCCAATCCGGGGTGATATGCTTTGATGATATTTTGTGCGCCGGTTAGCGCGTCTATCTCTGCACCTTCGATATCCATTTTTATAAGGTTGGGCGCAAAAGTCGGAATTGAATCGTCTAATGAAATGCATTGAACGAAGTGATCTCCATCGCTGACAATCTTACTTGCTTCACCCTGACTGGCTGTGAATCGTAATTGCGTTGTTGAAGAATACACGCCACCAGGCCAAAGATTGGTGTTCGGCAGTTGTTCGTGATTATCTCTTATGAATTGGGTAAGTTTTTGAAAGTTGTCTTGATCCGGTTCGAATGCAGCCACAGCTTCAATGGAGATGCCAGCGTTGATGAGACTTGACAATGTATCTCCATCAAACGCACCGCAATCAACAAATCGCAATGGCGTTTTCCATGCCGGAATGTCAGGGGGAAAGTATTGATGTTCTATGTCAGGTTGAGGCAGAATGGAATAATCGCTAGTGAGACGAAATTGTATTAACCGTTGATAAAGATCGCGGCTGGTTTCGTCTTCAAAAAGATTTGCTGCTGAATCTATTTCCTTTGTGTAATCATTATAGAATGACCGCTTGGTCAGCCAGAAACGGTCCCCTAATTCGCCGGCGAATTCATCATATAGATCAATGGGGAAGACGATTTGGGCAAAGCCTAATGACTTCAATCGCGAAATAATGGCGGCAATATTTGCGTCGCGGTTGTGAGCGCCGATGACGACAGAAGAGCCAGCGCGAATATCGGCCGGGATCGCACCAGGTGATTGAACGTTCAATTCTTGTGTTGCAATTTGACGAGGAAAATGATCCAGGAAACCGCTTATGGTCAGTCCGTGTTGTGTCAAAATCTCCAGAACGTCACGCGCAAATGTGCCGGTGCCGTAGATGAATAGTTTACTCCTCTTGTTCTTTAACATATTGGTTACTATCTTTGCACTTTTGGGGTCAAATCGCCAGATGTGCTGGTTGAAGAGGTCGTCGAACCGCCAGATATGGCGTCAAACCTTAAAAGTGCAAACATAGTGATATTGGTTTATGCATTTCTATGGTTTTAGATAAACTATTAGTGTCCAACCCCAGCCTGGGGTAAGGAATTTGTCAATTGTACGATAATTATATCGCGTGACCAATTCGTGTACAGTTGCTTCGATTTCTCGCTGGCCGCTTTTATTTCCATTCCTAAATGCTTTTTCATGAAACTGATAAACCCATTCCGGCATTTGTAGGAATATTATCATCTTCGGCGGATTCTTTCTTAAGAGATTAGCGTCGGAGATCGCACAAGAATCAGGACAAACGTCGAAATAGTGGACTGGTGAAAAAGTGGGTTGCAGACGTCCGGTAATAAAGTTGAATAGTACAATGTGAGGATAGGTATAAACCGTATCTGTAGGCAAGGTGTTGGACATAATGTCAGAGTAGATCCGATCATAAATTTTGACATCATTCGGATCGAGATAGAATCCTTTAAAAGCTGGAATAATGCTGGTGGCATTTTGATTGTGGTGATATTCTGTCCAACCCCACCAGCTATAAGGGATTTCTAGCTTGCGCATCGTTTCCAAAAACACAAGACAAAACATCAATGCAAGCGTGAGTATTCTGGGGAATTGTGTCTTGAATTGCATGTGATCGAAAAAATATGCAACGATGACCGCAGCCCCAATTAATGTGCATGCTTCGTCAATTTGGTAAGAGATCGCGGATGAGTATATCCAAACTAATGCTCCCAGGAATATTACTGCTGTTTGTTTTGTGAACGGAAAGTCGCGTTTTAATAACCAGCGATAGCCTATAAACATGGACACTAGCATGATAACAAAAAAGGTCAAATAGGTTGCGAGATAAGAGAATAAAATGCCGGGAAGAATAAAATAACTTGTTATTTTTCCGTTTGAAAGGAATGTAAATGCTGTAACGATAGCGACTGGGAACATGATCATCGCAACGAAGTTTATTCGTTGGTCGTTGATGGGATTCTTAGTCACCTGCACATCAAAATGGTTCAGCCTTATGGCAACGAAGAGCAAAATTGTACAAACCAACCAGAAAACCAGGAATATAGGAGCGTTGTTGTGTGCCCAGAAGCCAAACAGCATGGAGAATATCGAGCCTTTCGAAGCAGAGCCTCCGAAGACTTGGTGGATGTAGTCTGTAAAAATATTATGCCGGAAAAGCCAACCTGCTATAACCATCGTTGGTATTGCTGTGCCCACGGAAAAATAAATTAGACGATGCAGAAATTTCCTTAATGAAGCATCCCAAATTAGAATGAACAATAAGAATACAAAGATGAACAGCCCGTTGGACTGTTTGGTGAAAAATGCCAAAGATGCAAGAATGCCTGTGCCTGCGAAACACAGATGAGAATTCTTTGGAAATCTGTAGCTTTCATTGATTAATATAAGAATAAGAACGAAGAATAACAAAGTCATCTGATAAAAAGTGTACAGCAAATCCACGTTGATGCTTTGGAATATCGCGGTCGCTGTGACTACCCCTATAAAAGATGCGACTGGGGAAAACTCGCGTGCAATTAAGAAATAAAGTGCAAGAATTAATGCAGACCGCTCTACAATTCCCCAATAGCGAAGATAAATAAGACCTGTGTTAAGTTTTGCGATCCACTGTACAAAGAACAGCCAGAGAGGCTGTAGAAAAAGATAAAAATCTTTATAAGGTAACTCGCCTTTTTGATTCATCAGGAAGGCATAATAGTTGAACCAGCCCTCTTGCACGGGCAAAAATCGGTTATAAAGATAAAACATGATGGTCAATGGCAATATCAGGGACAGGGCGCCAAAAATGAAATGCCATTGAAGTCGAGAAATGGATCTTGGTCGATTCACCTTTGATATTTCCTTATGTTGTCTGAATAAAACTTAACTGTATTGCTTATCCCGTCCAATGGCTGAATCCAAATCTTCAAATTGAGTTCGTTTGTACCTCTATTGATGTTTGGCAGGTACCTTTCCGGCTCTTTATACGGATCTGGTTTGCTATGTATCTCAATTTTAGGCTGTGGCAAAAAGCATCGCGCCACTTGTTCTGCAATTTTCGCAATGGAATATGCTGCCTTGCTTCCAACGTTATATGGGCGGCAGGACTGCCC
>JBJKOR010000767.1:0-9981 GCA_046707185.1 Anaerolineales bacterium
GCTTCGTGAATATATTGAGTTAACATATTTGCTTCCTTCTATACTCTAACGACTCAAATCCCTGATAGAATATCATGGTTTTGTTGCTCTCGATTTGAATGTTTATTTAAAGATTATAGAATAAGCACAGTGTAGAAAAATCCCATGCCCCAATCCGATCAAGGCGTTACCCGCCCCCGTTATATGCTCATTCCGCGCACGATTATTTTTTTGCGCGAGGGCGATTCGTATTTACTCATCAAAGGTGCGCCGACCAAGCGTCTGTGGGCGAACAAATATAACGGCATCGGCGGCCATGTGGAACGCGGGGAGGATGTTTTGTCCGCCGCGCAGCGCGAGCTAAAAGAAGAGACGGGGCTGACAGCCGAATTGTGGTTGTGCGGAACGGTTGTTGTCGACGTAGGAGACGCAGGAGACGGAGGAGATGCGGGCGAAATCGGGATTTGCTTGTACGTATTTAGCGGGGAAAATTTCGAAGGTGAGTTGAAGCCGTCCAGTGAAGGAACCGTCGAATGGGTCGGCTATGAAGCGCTGGGGGATTTGCCGGTCGTCGAGGATCTGCCGATTCTATTATCGAAAGTCCACAACATGCAGCGCGGCGATGCGCCTTTCTCGGCGCGCTCCTACTATGACCAAAACGAGAAACTGAGAGTCCGATTCTCCAATTGACATTCACAATCGAATAGTTTTCACTTGAGGAGGGATCTACATCGCCCTGAGCGGAGTGCAGCGAAGTCGAAGGGCAAAAGTGGAACCCATATTCGTTTCGACGACGGTCTACATCAACGCTCAGACCTCGGCGTAAGCGGAGATCATCTGTCTTTACCTTGCCTTGTAACCGATCTTCCTGAGAAAATCCTTGCGCCAGGCAATATCCTCCTCGCCTTCCTCGCCTTTGGGCGAAGAGCCGTCGATTACGCCCAGGATGCCGCGTCCCTGTTCGGTTTGCGCCACCAGTACTTCGGTTGGGTTGGCAGTGGCGCAATAGATCCGCGCCACCTCCGGCAGGGCTTTGAGCGTGTTCAAGACATTGATCGGAAAATAGCCGTCCGCCAAAAATAAGATGAACGAATGTCCCGCGCCGATGGCGGACGCGTTTTTCTTTGCCAATTCGATCATCGCCTCGTCGGTTCCGCTCCAGCGCACCAGACATTTGCCGGACGCCTCGCAAAATGCCAATCCAAATTTGATGCCCGGCACTGCGCCGACCAGGGCCTCGTGCGCGTCCTCGACGGTCTTGATGAAATGGGTTTGTCCCAGGATGAAATTGATCGATTCCGGTTTTTCGATTTTGACAGTTTTGATTTCCATGACTCTGCTCCGTATATTTGGGTTTGCGGCTTGTGTGTATTTATGATACAACAAAAAGGAATTTGTGTGTTGACAAAAGGATTGCATATGCTGAAATTCAACCGCTTTCTGTTTCTTGTTTTATTCCTAAGCTTAGGAATAAGCTCCTGTTCACCTGCGTTACCCACGCCCGCGACCGCGACCCCGCCTCCATCCGCGACGGTCACGCAGACTTCGCAGCCGCCTCCGACGGGTACCCCATCTCCGGCGGCGATGGCAACTGCAACATCCAAGCCGCCCGTACCGGATTTTCAAAACATTGTGATTGTGATCTTCGAAAATAAGGAATTCGGCTCCGTCATCAAGAACTATCACATGCCTTATTTCAATAAGCTGGCCCAGGCCTATACGCTGCTGACTCAATATTATGCAGTCACTCATCCCAGCCTGCCGAACTATCTGGCGATCATCGGCGGCGATACATTTGGCATCAACTTCGATTGCACGAGTTGCTCGGTCAACAAGCAGTCCCTGCCGGACTTGATCGAGGCCAGCGGACGGACGTGGAAGACCTATCAGGAAGATATGCCCTCGCCTTGTTTCGGCGGAACCGAAGCCAAGAATTACGCCATGAAGCATAATCCATTCATTTACTTTATGCCGATTCGATTGAACGCCCAGCGCTGTGACCAAAGCATCGTGCCGTTTACGCGGCTCTCCGCGGACATCGCGGCGGGTGCGCTTCCGAATTTCATGTTCGTCACTCCGAACCTCTGCAACGACGCGCACGACTGCGGCGTGGATGTCGCGGATAAATGGCTTCAAAACTTTATGGATGAGATCATGCCTCCGTTGAACCAGGGCGGCAAGCCGTACCTGATCGTGCTCACCTGGGATGAGGGGCAGGGGAATCACTCTTGCTGCGGCCTTCCGGCCCAAGCCGGAGGACGAGTCGCCACTATCTTGATTTCTCCTCAAGCCAAAAGCGGATTTCAGGACGATACGCCTTATGACCATTATTCGCTGTTGAAAACGATTTCCGCCGCCTGGGGACTGCCGTATCTCGGTCACGCCGCCGACGCGCAGACACCCATGATCGTCGCGCCGTGGAAATGAAGGATTGTTTTAAGAAGATTGTCATGAATTTTCAAACCCGACTTCTCACAACGAGAGAAGGACGATATAATACGCCAATAATTGGAAATTCATAAAAGGAGACTTTTCCATGACACACATTGTTACTAGTTTGTGTATACGCGATCGGGGTTGCATCGAGGTTTGCCCTGTGGAATGTATGATTCCCGGCACTCCTTTGAACGAATGGCCCTGGATTTACATTGATCCCGATACCTGCATCGATTGCGGCGCCTGCATTCCTGAATGTCCCTACGCGGCGATCTTCCCCGAAGATGAAGTTCCTTCGGCTTACACGGCGAAAGGCGGCGAATACATCTGCAAGGTTGGACTCACCGGCCATTATGAAGGCACCAATCATTTTGGAACGAAAGTCACGCTCGAGAATACCAAGCAGTTGGAAGCGGGCGAGGTTGTCGACTTGACTCCGGATATCAAGCCCAACTACGATTTCTACAAGAGTGGACCCGGCTACGCTGCCAAAGATCAAGATAGCGGCATGTAAGCCCACATCCATTGAGAGCCAGGCCGTGAGACCTGGCTCTTTTTATGTTTATAATTTTCTGGACGAGTGATGAAATTTCATGCTTCGAGCTTAACGCGCTTTTTGGTTTTTGTGATTCTGGCTGTATCCACTTTGTCTTGCGGGGTTTCAATTCGGACCTCGAATGCGCCGAATACAGCGGTGCCGTTTACGGCCTCGCCGGTTGAATTGGCGACGGCGACGCCTCGACCTACCGCCGTTCCAACTTACACCTCGACTTCTTCAATTTCAACAGATTCCCTGACGAATACGCCTCGTCCGCCGCTGGTCAAGATTACGGCCGTCAATGGGAATTTATATATTCGCCGCGGCTCCGGTTCGGATTTCAATCCAATCGGTGCGCTCATGCAAGGCCAGACGGCAACAGTCCTGGGCCGCGATATTTTGAACCAATGGCTCTACATTCCGATTCCGAAGGAACCTGATAAATTCGGCTGGGTCTCGACGCTCACCATTTATTCGTCCATTGCGGGTGATACAAAGGATTTGCCTGTTGTAGATAGTCCGCTTGCCATTCCGGCTTTCATCGAAAATTGCAGCATCCACAATATGATGATCGAGCCTGTAGGGATAATCCTTCCGCCCGGAAATCAATTCCCCGATAACATCGTTCGTTTCGATCCCGGTGTTTATACCTATTACGATTATGATTTATCGAAAATCCATGGGGCGGCTACCATTGATTTGTCGGAAGGGGAAACGTATCAGCTCACGGCACGCGGAACGGTTGCCCAGCACAAATGCCCGTAGGATCGATGAAGTTCTCCTATGGCGTGATCGCTGATTCTAATAGTTGGTTCCCAATATTTTGCGATAGGGCAGGCGAAGAATTCCCTTCAAGCACAACCACAGCTGCGAGCGGCGTTCCGTTCCTGTTGGGCAGGGTGCCGCTTAGGTACCACGTGAAGAAATCCGCGCCGGTATTTCCGGCCCCGGACCATCCCCAGAATGGCTGGTTTTGGATCGCCAGTTGGTTGGCCGTGTGATCTGCCTGTTGGGCGTTTAAGGCTTCGGTGGATTGTCCGAGAGCCGGCAGGATCACCCAGCCTTGTTGGGATGTATCCACGGCCAGCGCAATACGCGGCCCAACCCGGATGCCGTGATTGCTTAATGTCCCTGCCGCAACGGCCATTTGCAAGGGGCTGATCCGCAATGAATCGATTTTTCCGCGCGGCGTGGCCGATGCCACCGGCATACGGATTTGTGGCGCTGTATAAAATCCAAGCTTGTCGAACAAATCGATCTTTTGCTCATCGTTGATTTGACTGGCCGAGCCGATGCTGTTCAAAAATGGCGTGAGAGCCGAGCCTGGCGGATACATTCCTTGCGCAGCACGATTTACCAGCGGCGTGTTTCGATCCTTGGCAAGCGAGGCCCCGATCTGGTCCAGGTTATTCGGATTGTAGGTCGGATGAGAAGCCATGGCCAAAATCTCTCCGGTTTGCGCGTTCATCAGGATGACCGCGCCTTTATTGTTCCCCAGCAATTGATCGGCTTCTTTTTGAAATTCGAGATTGAGACTCAGCCTCACGTCCAGACCCGGAGGCGGCATGCCGTAAAGGAGATGATCCCACAAGATCAAGCTGTTCGGATTCCCCTGTAGGCCGCGCAGGTAGTTATCGAGGCTGGCTTCCAATCCGGCTTCGCCATAGGTTGGGTGCGTGTAACCAGTAATCGGTGCAAGGTCCGGGTAAAGATAAATACGATGATAGGTTCCGCTTTGGCCCTCGGTGGCGTCGATCGGTTTGCTGTTCCGGTCCAGCAGATTTCCGCGCGGTACGTACCGGTCCGAAATTGCGAGGCGGGGATTGTCGGTGCGAGTCAACAAATCGGGGCCGCGCAGAACGGCCCACCATGAGTTGACGATCACGGTGGCAATGATTCCAAATCCAAGCATGCCGATCACAAAATAATAAGGCCGCGCAGTCATTAAGGCCGCAGGTTCTTCCTCCGGCTGATTGCTGATGATTAGTAAAAGCCCAAGGGCGACGAATGCTGTCAGCAGCGATGAGCCGCCATACGATACGAACGGTAGCGTCACGCCGGTCAACGGCAGCAGCCGCAGGTTTCCCCCGATGATTAATAAGGTTTGAATGCCGAGATATGCGGACAATCCTGCGGCGAGGATGCGGCGGAATTGATCCGGCGCGCGTAACGCGGCGCGCAAACCGCGTGCCAGGATCAGGCACATGGTGATGATCAGTGCGGTTGTCCCCAGCAGGCCTGTTTCCTCGGCAATGGCGGTAAAGATAAAGTCGGACTGCGCAACGGGCACAAGTGTTGGGCTGCCCAGTCCCGGGCCGCGTCCGATCATTCCGCCGTTTGCAACGGCCAACAAGGATTGAACAATTTGATATGCATTTCCGCTCGGATCCGCCCATGGATTGATCCAGGCCAAAAGCCGTTCGTGGACCACACCGATGAAGAAGTAGCCAATAATTCCGGCCAGCGCCAGCGTCAGGGCTGTCCCCAGCAATACGCGCCACTTGCCTGTTGCCATGAAAAGAATAACGGTGTAAATCAAAATAAAAATGGATGCCGTGCCGAGATCGCGTTGTACAAGTAAGAGTAGGAGCGCAAGACCCGTTACAAAGAGCGTTGGAAACAGCAGGGGAAAGAACCGGGCTTTTACGAGGAAACGATCACTCAAGTAGGCGGAGAGATACACCACAAGTAAAAGCTTGAGCGGTTCGGAGGGTTGGAGGTAAACACCGCAACATCCCAGCCAAAGACGCGGCCCAAAGCCTTCGGGGTTCGTACCGAGTATGATCGTCAATGCCGTGAGGATGAGTCCGCTTGTGAGGAGAATATATTTATATCGCCGAAGGATGGAAAGCTCGGATGGAACGTGGAAGAGGGCAATCAACGTTGCCGTGCCGAGGGTCAGCCACATTGCTTGTCGAATGCCAAAGGTGGAATCGAGCCGCCAAATGGTCAGCAAGCCGAAACCGCTTAGGAACGCGGCCAGCGGCAGGATGAACGGATCGCGGTCGGGGAGTTGTTTCCGGCTGAAGCTGTCAGCCACTTCAAAGACCAGAATCCAGATTCCAAACCCCATCCAATGCGACCAGCGATACGTTACATTCCAGCTTTGTTCCCTGACGGCCGGCGATAGGGTCAGAATCAATGAATACAGGAACAGAAAAACGGCCGCCAGAATCAAGAGGCGGCTTTGGCGTTGATCGGTGATTGAAACCGGCCGATCGAATTCTTTGAAGCTAAATATATTTCTTGACAATCAAATCCAGTTTCTTGCGGGTTTCGTTTGAAATGGCGTCGCGCTGGGTGATGATTGCATTGGAAAGCGCCTGGCCGCAATCGCAATTTCGTTCGATCTTTAGATTGCGGAGGAGCTGGCGAATTGTCTCCTGCGCGACTGTTGTGTTCTTGTTCAGCGTTTGAACGACCATTTCAACCGTGACCGGCGTTTCGCTTGCATACCAGACATCATAATCCGTGACATGCGCCATGACGGTGTAACATATTTCGGCTTCACGTGCCAAAAATGCCTCAGGCACGGCGGTCATGCCGATGACGGAAATGCCCCAAGCGCGGTAGGTATTCGATTCGGCTTTTGTGGAGAATCGCGGGCCTTCGATGGTAATCAATGTGCCGCCTCGGTGTACCAGGGCGTTCGCAGCGCGCGCAGCGTCTTCGAGCTGTTTCGAGAGATCGGGACAGAACGGGTCGGCAACACTGACGTGCGCTACCAGGCTTTCGCCGAAGAAGGTGCGCGGCCGATCCTTTGTGTTATCGTAAAGCTGGTCGGGAATGACAATGTGACCCGGCGCAAAGTCTTTCCGCAGGGAGCCGCAGGCGCTGATGCTGACGATTCGTTCGACGCCCAGCGATTTCAGCGCGTAGATGTTGGCGCGGTACGGAACTTCGGACGGCGTGATATGATGGCCGATTCCGTGCCGGGCAAGAAAGGCCACGCGTCGACCTTCCATGGCGCCGATTATGATTGGCGCGCTGGTCGAACCGAATGGCGTCTCGACTTTGAATTCTTGGGCGTTCTCGAGGCCGTCCATGTTGTACAAGCCCGAACCGCCTATAATCGCAAGCGAAATTGAATCCATGTCAACCGGCCTTATATTGGTCTTGTCGGAGTGTTGGGTATGTCACTGCCCGTTGTGACGGTTACTTTTGTTGTCCCGCATTGAATTTCATCATCGGTGGTAAGGACTGTTGGAAGGGTCACTCTTTCGTTGTTCAGCTTGGTCCCGTTGGTTGAATGTAGATCTTCGACCCACCATTGATTGTGATGGTAACTTAGCCGGGCATGTTGGGCCGAAGCCGTATTATCGTTGATCAAAATGTCACAGGTTGGATTTCTTCCCAGGATGATTTCGGGCTTGGAAAAAGTTCTGGAAACGAGGACACGGTTCTGGGCGCGGACATCGAGACGGATGGCCGGTAGCACGCGCATGGATGCTTTTTGGCCTTCCTGTTTTATATCCTGCCACACCATCCATAACGCCAAACCGAGAAAAGCATAGATGGCCGCGGCCATCACCAAGCGAAGCGCCAGGACGACAACGCCGCTCATTCTTTCTTGTTCTTTTTCGGACGCGGCTGCGTGGTCAAGACTGCGGTTGGACGCTCGCCATTCGATTCTTCCAGCGGTGATGTGATTGCCAGGTCGGAGCGCGGCGGCGGATTATCCTGCCCGAAGATCAAGGTCGCTCCAGCCAGTGAGATAACGTCTCCGGGATATAGCACGCCCTGACTCACGCGGCGGCCATTGATGAACGTCCCGCCGGTCGAATTCAGATCAAAGATCACATACCGGCCTTTGATGGCACGCAATTGGGCATGGTTGCGCGAGACCCGCGGATCGTCGATGACAAGCGTATTGTCCAAACGGCGCCCGATGTTGATAACGGGCGCGCCAAGCGGAAACACTCGGACGCCTTCGATGATCAGAAAGGCGTTTTCGGGCATGGCATTATCCTCGACGATTTTTTCTGCTTTTGAATCTTCTGAAGAGGGAGGTGTGTTCTGAGTCTCGTCCATGGTTTGATTGACCTGATAAGATGCCAGTAGGTTTAATTGGTTGGCCGCGATGTTGTCATCTGTTGTGATTGTAAGGATCGGAGGAAATTCAAATTTCAACCCGGCGTCCTGCAGTGTGTTTTTTAGTATCTCACTGAGATTCTCGACCAGCACCGGATCCTGCCATTGTGTGGCTGCCGCCGGGGAAACAATCAACGTGTAGGCGTTGGGCGCGAAACGGGTTCCATCTGGTTCTGTGGTTATGCCATTCCGGATTGCAGCGGCGAACTTCTGAACGACCAGGTCCTCCACGTTTCGCCCAACCAGGATACCTGCCAGTCGCTCCTCGATCAAAGATTTTAAACGCGCTTCGATGTCTTCGAGATTCATTTTCGATTCTCGTTCATTCTTCTGACATGATTATAGAATTGATGGAAAATTTTCGCAAGATGGGAAATGGCAATTGGTTGCTTTTCTTAAGCTTTGAGAATAGCCCCACAATTGGGACATTTTACTTCACCAGGCTCCACAACAAAGCCGCAGTTTGGGCAAGTCTTTGGCTGCGAATTGCCCAATGGCGCGCCGCACGCGATACATGCGCTTTCCCCAACCGGGTTTGCTGTGCCGCAATACTCGCAGGTAATGTGATTCAAACGCGCCGAGAGCTGATGACTGGCGCCCGCCGCCCGGACCGCCTGGCTGATGATGTCCCAAACATGTTCATTTAGCTGCAGGTTCTCCACATCCTGCGCGATGTCATCGAGACGGCCGATCAAGTTGAACGGATTCTCCAGCGCAGACATAACTGTCCAGCCTAAGGATGCCGCGGTGCCGAGCCATTCTTGTTGTCCGAGCTGGATCATGACGCCGTCGGGTACTTTTTGAATGGAAACCGTCAGCGCGGTCTGGCCGCCAGAGGCGGCGCCCGGCCGCGTTCCAATTTGAACCGCCAGATGGTCGTCTTGCCCAAGGATTTGAGTGCGTAAATTCCCCCGGTTGAATTCAGCCAGTAATGCCTGGGCAATGTCCGATGGATTTAAATCGCCGTGAAAGATTTGTCGGTCCATAATTTAGATTATAATCTCGAAACGAAATTTTCTTAGGTATATAACGTAATGAAGAGATTCTGGTTTCAACTTTCCTTATGGGGTGCGATTTTGCTGGCGTCAATATTGGGTCTCGCATTGGTTGCCCCGGTCACGAATTTGGCTCTCGCTCAAGCCGTCGCCACTCAAGCCAGCGCCACGCCAACGATTCCCAGCTTGCAGCCTTATATCACCAACACCTATACAACTGAAACGTTTGTCAATGTGCGGGCGGGGCCAAGTTCGGTTTATTATGGAAATCCCATTGGAGCATTGCCTACTGGTGCAAAGGCCCCGGCTTTGGCTATTACTGCCGGCCATGACTGGATCGAAATTGCCTTTCCCTCGGGACCGAATGGCGTCGGTTGGATCTATGCGCCTTTTGTTACGCTGACAGGTTCTCCGCCGATCATCGAACCGCCGCCGACTTTTACGCCTATTGCGGTTTCGACTCTCGATCCGGCGTTGGTCGCGACGTTGAATCCGACCAGCACCCGCCTGCCAACTTTTACACCGGCCGCGCCGCTGACGATTCCAACTTTTGCCGAAGTGCCGGTTCGGGATTCGTCTCCTTTTCCCTTTGGAACGTTGGTCCTTGGTTTGGGCGTTGTGGGTTTTCTGGGTCTCATCGTTTCGATTCTGATTCGCCGATAATGCACTCGTATAAAATTGTTGCCCTTGGAGTTCTTTTGATGGCGGCCGGCGCGTTGGTTGTATTGAATGTTCCTGCGCCAAAGCCTGTGTTTGCGCAACAGCCGACAGGCTCTGTCCCGACTGTCACCGGGACGCCGCTTGGCCCGATGGTCACTGTCTATTCGAACTTCGAGCAGGTGGATGTTTATGCCGGACCAAGCAGTTATAACTATCCGGCGGTGGGTATTTTGCTTGCAGGGGAACAGGCTTCGGCCTTGGGTCAGGCGCAAGGCTTGAATT
>JBJKOR010000768.1:0-2499 GCA_046707185.1 Anaerolineales bacterium
AGTTTTCAGCATGGATTCAAGTGTCTCGCCGGATTCACGCCATTCGCTGGCTAATTTATTGGCGATCTCATCTACACGTGAGCGCCGCGAACTCATTACAAAGACGCCGTCACCGAGATCGATCAACGTTAGCGTATCGCCTTCATCAATACGATTTTGCTCGCGCAATTCCTTTGGCAATGTAATCAAGCCGCGTCGAACAACTTGGACTTTGAATGTATTGTTCATTCTTGCTCCTATCTGATGGTCTGAATTTCAGTATATCAGATAGTCTGAGTCCGTCAAGAGCAGAACAACCGTATAAAACTATTTCGTGTCCGCGGATTGTTTCTTTTTCGTTGCCTTCTTAGTCTTGGCTTTTGCCGGGGAAGAAGCTTTCGCCTTCGCTGGTTTCTTGGTCATACTTTTCTTATTAACTGTGACTTTTGCTTTTGCGGTCGATTTCTTCACAACAGCTTTCTTTTCCGTTTTGCGTTTTGCGCTTTCTTTTGTTATGGCTTTCTTCGTGTCCGCTTTTTGCGCTTTGCGTTTTGCGCTTTTCTTTGTAGCCGCTTTCTTCCTCGGCTTTTTGACCTTTACTTCCTTGGCAACAGCTTCTTCCTTTTCACTACCCTCTTCTCTCTTTTCTCCAAACATCTCATCGAACTTCGCTTGCATCGACTTCACGCCTGCGCCGTTCAACGCGTTAAATACTTCGGTCCACTGTCCACTGTCCACCGTCCTGAAATCCATGAAGGCATGATGTTGATAGGCATGTAATTCAACAAATAACCCTTTTTCCCAAAGTTCACTGCACGAACGGATATATTCCAAATGCGTTACATAATCTTTGAAGATCACAAATCCGTGATATGGCAAGCCCAATCCTTCGCCTAGGGATTTCTGCCGCAACTCGCCGGAGCCTTTGTCGAGATATGCCGCAGAGGTTTTGATCCAGCCGCGCGTATCGGAGAAGCGATTGTTATAAAGGATCAATCCGCGTTCGTCGCCGTGACGATTGGAGTAGGCAAAAACATTTTCGTCCACGCTGCCGTTAGCGGTGAAAAGATCGTAGAGGAAGAACTGCTCGACATCGGCAAACAAGTATCGGCGGTGCAGGAGCGGGAAGATTTTCCATTCGTGTCCGCGCACGAGCCCCTCATCAATTTGTTCGTCCCATTTCGGTTTGCGGAATTCCATCCCATATTTTTCGCGGAAGCCTTCGATCTGTCCATGACCGAACATCGGCAAGCCGGGCAAAGTAGATAACACCGTTGCTACACCGAAATATTTATCGCCGTTGCCGTATTGCTCGATGGCGGTTTTTTCATCGGGGTTGTTCATGAAGTTGACATACCGCTTGAGAATTTGCGGATCGAACTCGAGTGTATTCTTGATCGCCATGCGATACTTGGCGTTGTCTTCATCGCGCAGCATGTGCATGAACGCCGAATTGTAGACGCGATGCATTCCAAGCGTGCGGACAAAATAACCTTCGAGCAGCCAGAACGCTTCGGCGAGCAGCAGCGTATCCGGGACTTCTGCCGCGACGCGATCCACGACCTCGCGCCAGAACTCCTGCGGAATCGCCGCGTCGAACTCTGCCCGCGTCATGCCGTGCTCCGCCCTCGACGGAATCGCGCCGCCCGCGCCGGGTTCGGGGAACCACAAACGCTGGATATGTTTCTTGGCAAGAGTCATCGCCGCATCGAAGCGGATGATCGGGAAATTGCGTGCCACATGCAAAATGGTTTGAATGACCGCTTCGCGCACTTCCGCTTTGGAATAATCCAATTGCGCGGTATCGTTCCACGGGAAGGATGTGCCGTCGTTGCCGTGGTAGATGTATTTGGTTTGACCGGTTCCGTAGTTATAGTATTTGAACACAACCGAAGCGTCGGAATGATTGTAATAATGATCTTCGATCATCACCGCGCCGCGCGAATCATCGGAAAGGTTTTCGCTGTTGAAGGTGTAAGAGGGGTAAGGGGGATAGGGGAGAGAGAGAAACCAATCGGGATGTTCCATGACCCAATTCGAGTCGATGCCCATGTGATTGGGAACCATGTCGGCAGATAGACGGATGCCGCGCTGCCATGCCCGCGAGCGCAGATTGTCGAGCGCATTCCATCCGCCGAGATCATTAGCGATGTCATAGGAATTGAGCGAATATGCCGAAGCAACCGCATCATTATCGCCCATGCGCTGTTTGATTCGTTGCGATGCGCGGCTGCGTTCCCACAGACCGATCAGCCATAAACCGGTGAAGCCGCGATCTCTTAATAGATCAAGTTCTTCATCGGGAATTTGATCCAGCGTCTTGACCCAGAATTTATATTTTCGCGAAAGTTGTTCGAGCCACACATACGAGTTCTTGGCGATGAGAACCAGCCGCGGCATCCACTCTTTATCGGGGCTATAGCGTTCGTATTCGGCGTACGCGCCGCCGTAGGTTGGCGCTTCGAGGTTTGGACGCGTATCCCCGACCGCGCCGTAATGGCGGATGACTTCTTCGCGCAC
>JBJKOR010000769.1:0-3246 GCA_046707185.1 Anaerolineales bacterium
CCCACGTAAAGATCTGCGTGCTGGCGCTGCTCATCGAACGCATCGCGGAGCTCGAATGCGGCATGCCATGGCACCGGATTGCCCGCGCGCTGGACGCCCTCCAGATCACGGAACTTTTTGATTTAAATTACCGTGTGCTCATGCGCAACGAGCTCTCGGATGACACCATCAACGTACTTAAATTGTTAAAGATCAACCCTCCTCGGCAGGTCATTCACACCGAGGAAATCGCCTGAAATCCGTAGACACACGCTGAATTTCATTCAGCGGATGAAATTCAGCATCCATGCGGGTTCGCGGCGATTTGTCAGATTGCTCACCGCAAACCCAAGTTTGGGCAGCTGTATCTGTAACAAACCGCCATTGGACGTTGACCCTGCTCTTGCGTGAGTTGGTTTAGCAGTAACCGTTCACGGGCTTCCTCCCTCTTTTCCGCAGATGGGGGCAGAAGTGTTCTGTGAAAGATAATCGGTATAGTGCTCCACTATCCTTGGTACGCCACTATCTTTGTGAAACGACAAGGCTTGAAAGCAGGGTATATCTTCTGCGGTTCTTACTTTATCAAGATGTTTTATTCGCAGACGACAAAATGGATATCGAGGTTACCAGCGAATCCGCAAACCCAGCTTTCATTATCTGGGCCAATGATATGTGCGTAATTCGTGGTTTCGTAGAAAACGAGTATAAAGTGCTGCTTTAAGTAGCTGATGGCGCGGATTGCGATTATCCTAAGATGTGTCGGGCATAAGCGATGGTGCTGGATTATTGTTGAAGCAAGCGTTAACTGCCTGTAGTATAAAATCGAATGCTGATCGACCCTGCAATGCGCAAGTCGCAATCACGGTCCAGATGCGTTCGCTGCTTTTCCGTCCGTTGAGGCTGCGGGTACCTTGGGTCACGTGACGATCAATGACGATGAACCGGACGGCCTGTTCAGCCACATTGTTGGTAGGATCGACCCCAGGGGTGGTGATGAACTCAAAATATGCCTTGCCATGCTTGCGGAACCGGTTGGCCATATTTTTGGCTTCGCGCTTTGTTTCTTTTCCGGCCTTATTCAACCGGCTAGGCACGTCCTGCAATGCCGCCTTCAAGATATTTGCTTTGGCTTTTTCAAGGGCATCGGTAAACGCTTCAGAGGTCATGGCCTCACGTTCATGGATGGTTTTAAACATATTCCGGACAGCATCCAGAAGTCTTTCGCCGTAGGCCTTGGTTTCCTTATCCGGAATCGATATTAAAAATCGGATGTCGCGTATCAGGTGAGCGATGCAAAACTGTATTGCAATATCAAAATCAGTCATGAATTTGCGATACGCTGAAAAGTAATCGCACCCCAGGACGCCGTTGAACTCTTTGCCTAAAACTTCGATCAACACCTTCGATCCCCGGGATTTGTCGATTTTGAACAACACATACATTTCGGCCTTAAAAACCCATGTCCAAAACTTGTCGCCGTTTTCTTTATGGCCGGTTTCGTCAACATTTATTACTCGCTCGAAAGGCAAACGATTAAGCAGATCGGTGTATGGCGCTTCCAGAGCCTGGCTTACTTTTTCGATCACTTTTCGCAAGTACCCCCTGGAGACCTTTTCTCCAAGGACATCTCGGAAGAATTTTCTGATCGTTGAAAACGATGCATGACAGACATTTTTCATGTAGGCCACTGTGGCCGTCAGGCGCGCTTTGAAAAGTCCTTCCTTGACGATATTAGCAGGGAAAGGCATGTAGTGTATTCGTTGGCACTTTTCGCACCATACCGGATAGGATCGATGCTCTTCTTTGATGATCGGTACCTCGACCAGATCTATTTGCTGAGTGATGCGAGGGGGCATGTCAAGTGGTTCGACTTGTCCATCGCATATGGGACAACTGGTCAAGGTGTACGGATGGAAAACGTCGATCTCATCTTCGGTATAGGGATCGCGAACGTGCCTTTCGTGGCCTAGCTGGCCTCCGATTTTCCTCTTTCCCTTTTTATTGCCCTTCTTGCGTTTTGGCTTGGTAATGTCATCGGAGGAGGGGCGCTTGCTGGAATTGGAAGAGTTCTTTGACAGCTTGGCGATTTTGACATGCAGGTCTTTTATCTGCTTTTGTTGGGCTTCGACGGTATTGCTCAAATTACACAGAACTTCAACAACAGCCGTCGATCCGGCCGCATAAAGGGCCAATGCTTCATCACGCGTCATGACATAACTCTCGGCGAAAGTTTTTTGTCAAGGGATGAACATAGACATCCTTTTTGGAAAGCAGAGGCTGGCGCGTTTTGCTGAGCTTGCCTTGACCGGTGGTTTGTCCCACCCGGATCCAATTATCGGCCTTGTAGCAGGTGCCGCGGTATCGCTCGATGTCAACAAAAGTTTCGATCAGATAAATCGGATGGTTGTAGAGACCTTGCCAATCTCGGGACAAACGACTACGGTTCAATGCCAAAAGATATGAGGCGAGGCAGGGAACCTCCACCCATGGTAGGATTAAAAAGCGCAGGTTGTTGGCGATCAGATGCAGATTGTTCTCTCTGCTATTCTTGCTCCAACCAATGAAACGATCCCGTGCCCCGATATACCATGGCGCCGAGCCCCACGCCAAACATGCAATGGGTCGGTCATCGGAAAAGGCAACATATTTGAGATGCTCTCCGACCGGTTGTGTGTAGCCAAGATAGTGGTGATCGCTGATAAGCCCATTGAATTGCTTGTCAAAGGCCGTCTTGCGGACTTGCTCAAGCGTAATAGGAAACAGCTCCTTGACAGAGCATTGAATCGGCGTTTGATCCACGATTACGCTGGAGGGTTTCTTTCGCTTTGCAAGGGGGTTATGAGGGGTGCATTTTCGAGCAGGCAGCTTGATATAGCCCTTGAATTCTAAAAGAAGAAGCAAATTGCGGCAGACCATATCTTTAAGAACACCGTTGCTTTGCCGCCAATCCCAGGTCCGGCAGACTTCTTGAGAAATAAAACGCCTGCTTTTATCAGGATGTGAGTCGATGATCTCTCTGATGGTCGTAATGTCTTGCATGGAGACCGATCGCCTCCGATATGTCAGGATGCATTCCATTCATGAGGCTATACCTCATCCGGGCCTGGAACGCAACTGCTAAATGAAAAAAAAGCTGGAGGCTGTCCAAGCTCTGGCTCAAGGGCCACCGTTGCCCGTGAACGGTTACAACAAGTGCATCCACCCGACCGCATATCGCCCTCGGTGGATTCTAGTTCTATGCTAGTAAAAAAATCATCATTCAGGCAC
>JBJKOR010000770.1:0-6154 GCA_046707185.1 Anaerolineales bacterium
CCACAAAAAATTCGAGCGCGGTTAGAACCGCCAAAAAAACGAATACAATGATGCCCTGACGAAGAACATCAGGGAGAAGATCAGATTGATTAGTATGTTCCATCGATGAAATCCTTTTTAATGAGACGGGCTTTCGCTGTCTTCGAACTTGACGTAGACCGAACCCGGCAAACCGTAATCATAAGGTTCACCGACCACGTCGAACGCCCGGTCATAGTTATGGACAGGCATGGGCGAGGGCACCTGCCATTCGGGGGAACGCGAATTCCACACATTGCCTGTGGCCTTCTCCCCATGTTTTATACTGATAATAATGTTATAGAAGAACAACAAAACCGATGCAGCGATAAAGAACGAGGCAATCGTCATGATCAAATGATACGTATCGAAGCCCAACGCGGGATCATAATCCGCGACACGGCGGCGCATTCCCAACAAACCAACGCGCATCATCAAAAGCGTAAGAATCAGGAACGAGGGTGTCATCACCCAGAAGTGAATCTTGCCCAACATCTCGTTCATCCTACGACCCGTAACTTTCGGGAACCAGTAATAAATCGCCGCAAAGAATGGGAAGATATAACCGCCGAACATCGTATCGTGGAAGTGCCCCACAATCCAGTAGGTATTATTCAAATGCAAATCAGTTGCAACCGTTGCATTCGGCGGCCCGGAGAGACCACCCAACAGGAAGATCACGATCCCGCCGATAATGAACAACATCGGCGTTGGGGTTTCGATCTTGCCTTTCCACAAGGTTGCCACCCACGAGAAAAATTTGACCCCCGTCGGAACCGCAACCAGCAGTGTACTAAACATGAATGGCACACGCAAATAAGGGTTCATACCGGATGCGAACATGTGATGCGCCCATACCAAAAAACCGACCAATGCAATTCCAAGAGATGCCATCGCCACAAAGCGATATCCAAAGAGCGGTTTGCGGGCAAAGACCGGCAGGAGTTCCGAAATAAGCCCGAACCCAGGCAGAACAAAAACATAGACAGCCGGATGAGAATAGAACCAGAACAAGTGTTGGAATAGAATGGGATTGCCGCCTTTGGCTGTATCGAAGAATCCCATCCCGAGCAGGCGGCTGAACATAACAAGTTGGAAGGCAAGGCCGATCAATTGCGTTGCCGTCAACGAAATCAACGATGTGGCAACCGCCGCCCAAACAAAGATGGGGATGCGCATGCCGGTCATGCCTTTGACACGCATTCGCAAAGTCGTAGCAAGTGCGTTCAATGCCCCAAGGATGGATGACCAGCCCGCAAGCGCCACACTGAGAAAAAACATCTGCATACCCAACGGAGCCTGCTCGGAAAGTGGCGGATAGCCCCACCAACCGGCGTCTATACCACCGAACAGCAGAACCGTCAACATGGTAACAGCGGCGGGAGGCGCGATCCAATATGCAAACGCATTCAAACGCGGGAAAGCCATATCCTGGGCACCGATCAATATCGGCACAAGGTAGTTGATCATCCCGGCAACGCCCAGCAAAATGCCGATGATCATGATGATGCCATGTAAACTCATCAGTGTGTTGTAAGTAGTAAGCGATATGAACTGTAAGCCAGAGTGTGCCAATTCCACGCGGAAGATCAACGCGAACAAACCGCCAATGCTTAGCAGGACCAATGCCGTGACAGAATATTGAACGCCAATAACTTTATGATCGAGCGATACGTTTATATATTTCTCCCACCCAGGCGGATCCTCGCGATGCTCAGGAACCTCCTCGCCTTTCGCCCATTTGAACCAATCCGTCATGGCGCCCGTGCCGGCCACATAGGAAATCGCGCCGACCAACGCGCCGAACACCCAGGCCGGTTCCGTGAAAAAGTATTGGCCGGTTGTGAACAGATTCATCCCCATCAAGGCACGAATGCCGGTGACGAATAACGCGCCCGCGAGCCATCCAACCAGTTGCCAGAGCAAGCCGCGTACCAAAGCTGAGGTAAGGAATTTTTTCATTATTTGTTTCTCCGCGCAATTACTTCAAGGACTCGATATAAGCAACGATGTCGTTGATCTGCGATTGAGTTAACGTTTGACTAAACGTTTTCGGCATGACATTATCCCGGAAACCATCCACGACCTTGGCGCTTGGCTTGACGATCGATTCGACCAAATAGGCTTCATCCGCGGTCACAACGGTACCGGGAGCAACATTCGTCCCGCCGGAAAGTTTGACCTGCGACATATAAAGTCCCTTCCAGGTTGGAGCAATACCGGTACTGCTCCCATCGATGGAGTGACAACTTGTACAACCATCCTGCGTAACCAGCAATTGACCGCGTCCAGCCGGAGTTTGGGCGGCTGCAGCCGCTGTAGCTTCCTGTGTCTTGATCCAGGCGTCATAGTCCGCTTGCGATTGAACGATCACCGGGGCCGTCATGTACGTATGGCCTGCTCCGCACAACTGAGCGCATGACACTGTATACTTTCCAATCAGATCAGGCGTGATGCGATATGTCGTCGTCTCACCCGGCAACACGTCCTGCTTGACACGAAATTCAGGAACATAGAAATCATGGATCACATCCACCGATTTCATATCCAATACCACCTGACGATTAACGACCAAATGCAATTCCTTCGATGAAAATCCTTGGGGATAGTTAAATTGCCATGCCCACTGTCTGGCAACTACACTTACCTCCATCGCGTTTGGGTCGACTGCCAGCACTTCCCCCAGGGTATATGTACCGAGATATGCAAAAATAAAAACGATGACCAGGGGAATGATCGTCCATGTAATTTCAAGCGTATTATTTCCTATGATGTGTTCCCCATCTCCCGTTTCGCCTTTTTTCCTCCGAAACACGATCAAGCTGTAAATCAGCGGAACCATAATAAGCGCGAAGAGGAACGAAATAACCGCAAGCTCGAGATTCCAAAGGTTGTCAATCGTAATCGCCTGCACGCTGGCCTGCACAGGCAACAGATGTATTGCCATCAACCCAGCATACGTCGCTATAGCCAGCACAACGACCAACACGCCGACAATCACATAATGTCGCATATGTTCTCTCTCCTGAAAATTGATATTACACGTTCTGTTCTAGCGCGCTCACTCCTTATTCGGCAAAATGTGCTCGCCAACACAAGGAGTATTTTATGCACAACAATAAAGTTAACCTGAATTCGGGATAAGCAACCCGCTACCAGGGGAATATGTCTCCATCCTGAAGGACGCACCTGCACTTACGCCGCATCCGGTGCAAGTGTCGGTCGCTTCGCGCTCTCAGAATGACATAAAATTCCTTATCCTGAACTGACGACAAAGTTAGATTTTCAATGGATGGCTAATACAAACAGACCAGCCGCACGCGGCTAGAGCCTTAATGTACCAAATTTCCGTAAATTTGTCGATATTATTCCGACAATTTCTTCCGAATTGGAAAAACCGCCAGCGCATCGTATTGATGCACTGGCGGACACAAAGTTATAGATTTTTCAGGGCTTCGAGCACTTCAGCACTATGTTCAGCGGGACGGACATTTTCGAAGACGTGCGCAATCTTTCCATTCGAGTCGATCAGGAACGTTGTACGCAGAACGCCTTCATATTCCTTTCCCATGAACTTCTTCGGCCCCCAAACGCCATACGCATCACAAACGTGATGTCCATCATCGGCGAGCAACGGAAACGGCAATTGATATTTTTCCATGAACTTGACATGCGATTTGACTGGATCCGGGCTGACGCCGAGGATGGTCACGCCCGCTTTCTGATAAACGGAATAATCATTGCGGAATCCGCAAGCTTCCTTGGTGCATCCGGGAGTATCATCAGCCGGGTAAAAATATAAGATAACGGGCTGACCCTTGAAGTCGGAGAGACGACGCGGTGTATGGGTATCATCGAACAATTCGAATTCCGGAGCGTGTATTCCTGAAGAGATTGGCATAACAGTAAAATCCTTTCCTTATTTCAATGTGCGGACGAAGGCGACCACCTGCCATATT
Source organism: Anaerolineales bacterium (assembly GCA_046707185.1). Taxonomy (GTDB): domain Bacteria; phylum Chloroflexota; class Anaerolineae; order Anaerolineales; family Villigracilaceae; genus Fen-1038. Next base: position 3,978 of record JBJKOR010000770.1, read on the forward strand.
TGTTCATCGGTTAATATGCCCTTCCAAGCCGGCATGGCTGAACCATCCACGCCCTCGCCGATTTTCCAATAAAGAAAATCATCCGCAGAGACCCTGCTGAGCTTTACCAAATTGGCAGGCCGCGGATTGAGCGCAACACTGGCAGGACCATCCCCATGTCCTTGAGCGCCGTGACAGGGTACGCAATCCGTTTGATACAGTGCGGCCCCGGCATTTGCGTCCACATTAGGCGGCATTGCCTTTCCTCGATAAGCGGATGGAACGGCTGTGGTTTGCGATGCAATCGCAGTCGTTTTCCCCGAACAGCCAGCCAGGGCAATGACAACCACAGCCAATAAAATTACCCATGAGTTTTTGCTTGCTTTCATGGAAACCCAAAACCTATTTCAAGATGCCGATTTTTTTTAGATTGGTTTCGAGCAATTCCAACGTGACGGGTTTGATGATGACTGCGTTCGCGCCGCCCTTCAACACGCGCGTACGGGTCTCGATCTGTTCATCTGCGGTGACCACAATTACCGGCACGGGAATCAGCCGCGGCTCGCGCCGTAGGTAAGCCAGGATTTCCAGGCCGTCCACGCCGGGCATATTGATATCGAGCAAAATCAAGCCGGGCGTGAAGCGGCTCAACAATTCCATGGCGGGACTGGCTCCATACGCTGTATGCGCAGGCAGGTTCAACACATCCATCATCTGAGACAGCGCATCTGCCGTTGCACGGTTATCGTCGATTATCAATGCATCTTTCATAGATCCTCCAATATCGTCGTGCCCATCACGGACACATCGTATCCTTGCAACCTGGCAACCGCCTCTCGAAAGGCGCGCCCGTTCAAAAGGTCGAAGAGAGGCGCCAACAATGGATCGTCTGCATATTGTTTCGGAATCACGAGGTCATATCGTTCCTGAAACAGCGGGACAAAATCGAGATCGAGAGCTTGCGCGGCAGCGGCAATACCCAGCCCGCAATCCGCACGACCCGAAGCAACCGCGGCGGCCACGCCCAGATGAGTATATTCTTCCTGATTGTATCCTTGAATCTTATCCGGTGAAATACCCATTAAATCGAGGTAGTAATCGAAGAGGACGCGCGTCCCTGCGCCGCGCTGGCGGTTCACAAACCGGACCGTCGGGCGGCTGAGGTCGTCCAGAGTTTTTATTCCCTTTGGGTTTCCGCGCTTCAATAACAAACCTTGCTCGCGCAACGCCAGCGCAACAACTTTGACCGAAATCCCCGGCATGTATTGGCGAATGCACGGGATGTTAAACTGGTTCGTTGGCGGATCGAACAAATGCGAACCAGCCAGGTGCGCTTCGCCGCGGCGCAATGCGACCAATCCGCCCTGCGAGCCGACATTGGAGGATATAAAGCGGCGATCCTGCTCGACGAGGAATTGCGCCATCAAGTCAAGCGTCAAATCGTGCGAGCCAATACAAAAGATCGTGCGCTCCAACTCCGCTTTACTTTTGTACAGATGCACCTGAACTTTTTCACCCGCTTCCAATCCTTGAACACCGGGCGGAAGAATTACCAACCCATCGGCTTGAACCAACGAAGTGATCACGCCTGCCCCGCGCGAAAGCGGCGCGGCAAGAAGTTTATCACCAACGCGTCCAACCGCCACGCGGACATAATCTTCATCGCCCGCAGGTGAGTTGATTTTGCGAGTCAACTGCGCAGTTTCGATTTGCAATTCATTTGGTTTTCTTCCAAGCCATTTAGCGATCAAAGGTTCGACAAAGATATCAACCGTCAGCGCGGCGGAGACGGGATAGCCAGGAACGCCGATTATCGGTGTCAAGTGCCAAGTGTCAGGTGTCAGGTCTTCCGATTTACGATTTACGATTTCCGGTTTCCGATTTCCCATTCCCAATTCCCCATTCACCATTCCCAATATCACTGGATGCCCTGGACGAACGGCAACGCCATGAACCAACAATGCTCCAAGCTGCGCAACGACCTTTGCAGAAAAATCTTCCGCGCCGGCAGATGAACCGGCATTCAATAGAATCAAATCGTGATTCTGCGCGGCTTCTTGAACGCGCTGACAGATCAAATCGAAATCATCTTTCGTGATCGAGAAACGCGTCGGTTCGCCGCCCATGGACTTGATCTGCGCCGCAAGAACCAGCGAGTTATATTCAAGAATATCGCCCGATTTGAGTTTCGATCCAAT
>JBJKOR010000771.1:0-5195 GCA_046707185.1 Anaerolineales bacterium
TCTTTACCTTCATCTTTGGAAGCGTTGCAAAACTGCCCACCGATGGTTTACCGCAATTTTTGTTCTATATGTCGGGTACGGTTGTATGGGCGTACTTTGCCAGCTGCCTCACGAAGACCTCGGATACCTTCATTACCAATTACCAATTGTTTGGCAAGGTGTATTTCCCGCGCATGGCTGTGCCGGTCTCGATCTTGATTTCCAACCTGATCACGTTTGCCATGCAGTTTGCCTTGTTCGTGCTCTTTATTCCCTACTTTGCCCTACGCGGTTCGGCGATCCATCTGAACTGGTTGTGGGTTGCCCTCTCACCAGTCCTGATCTTGATCATGGCCGGGCTGGGATTGGGTTTCGGTATTATCATCTCCTCACTGACCACCAAGTATCGTGACCTGCGTTTCCTTGTGCAGTTCGGTGTTCAGTTGTTGATGTACGCCACGCCCGTGATCTATCCCATTTCCTCCGTTCCCGCCCGTTTTCAATGGATTGTTTTAGCCAACCCGATGACCTCCATTGTGGAGGTTTTTCGTTATGCCTACCTTGGGGCCGGCGATGCAAGTATCGGGCCGTTGCTCTATAGCTTTGGCTTTATGGTAGTGGTGGTTTTCCTGGGGACCGTAATCTTCAACCGGGTGGAAGCCACTTTCATGGATACAGTGTGATGGGAGTGGCAGGTATCAAGTGTCAAGTATCAGGTGTCAGGTGCCTGGAGACAAGGTGCCAGAGAGGTTGCGGGGAAAACTCAAAGTTTGTTAGTTCAAAAGCTCCCGCCGCAGTCCCCGGCGGCGGGGATGCTGCCTTCCTGCAAGAGGTCTACTGAATGAAATGTTATAATTTTATTGGTGATTGCTAGGTTATTCTGAAAGGCAGACGAAATGGAAAATTTATTACAGAGAATTACCTTTGATCCACAGATATTACGCGGTAAGCCCGTCATCCGTGGTCTACGCATCTCTGTGGAGATGATTTTGGAATTGTTAGCGAAGGGAAGCGCGCTTCAGGAAATTTTGGAAGATTATCCCAATCTGGAAGCGGAAGATATCCAGGCGGCGTTGGCGTATGCCCAACAATTAGTGGCCGGTGAATTGGTGTTCGATCGGGCAACCGCATAGATGAAGTTTTTGCTAGATGTTAACGCGGGCGGCTCGTTGGTCTACTGCTTCGAGCAGACGCTCATGGATCCAGTATAAATATCATCGCGAAGGGGAAAAGGATGTGGGATTGATCTTGCAGAATGGGCGTAACGGATGAATGGACGAGGAATGTGTGCTGATGCAGTATAATTTTGAAAGTCTTCTTGATAAGAAATATTGGTTAAAACTTGATTGTCACCTGGAGATAAGATGAAATTGACCGTAAGTCTCGACCGCGATGAAGATGGGGTCTGGATCGCTGAGTGCCCCTCCATTCCCGGCTGTGTAAGCCAGGGCGTCACCAAGGAAGAGGCGTTGGAAAATGTGAAAGAGGCCATTCGATTTTGCCTGGAAGTCCGCGCAGAGCAAGGTCTGCCTTTGACCATTGAAACCTGCCAGGTGGAGGTATTTGCCTGATGCCCGAGCTTCCACAGTTGAGCGGGCGAGAAACTGTGCAAGCTTTTGAAGCACTTGGCTGGCAAGTGGCGCGACAAAAAGGCAGCCATATCATCCTTACGAAGGCTGGGCATATTGCCACTTTATCGGTGCCCGATCATAAGGAAGTTGCAAAGAGGACCTTGAGAAGTCTGATCCGCTCTGCAGGATTGACCGTATCCGAGTTCCTGGATGTGCTGAAAAAAATAAGTTGTGCCATCTCAATGCGTGAGCAGGGCATCAACTATCCGTCACGTTGGCCGTATTTCGCGAGGCATTGCAGAAAACGGAAAACCAATGATGGGAAACGGGAGACCGGTCTTCCGTCCCGTCTTCGATATAAGGAGACCGTCTTCTGTGCTCTGTCCTCGGTCTTTTGTCCATGAGTCAAACCGTTATCTCTGTTGAGCATCCTTCTAAAGCCTACCCTTCGACTTCGGGTTTCGATATGCTTCGCTACTCAACCCTCCGCTCAGGGCGAGTGATCTCGGGCAGGTTTCGACACGGTCTCGATACGAATGGAAAGAGCACCTGTTCTACTCGACCACCGGCTCAACCCGGCGGATCGGCACGAGGACAGTGTCCCACGATTTGAATATGCGCTGGGCAAAGGTGCGCGGAAAACCGAATCTCTTGCTTCGCATCGGTGAGACCGATCACGGCAAGCGCGATGGCGAAGAAATATGGGCTTTGAAAGATATCAACTTTACCATCGAGCAGGGCAAAGTCCCGCCAGGCAAGTTCCATCTTCAACCGCGTCGGGCAGACGCGTCAAGGATACGATATAATATCCCTCGTTGAAGCAGGAAATATGATTCTCCCGTTTCAAGGAGATAACCAATGACTAATATGTGCGTGGATACGTTTCACAAATTGGAGGCACTCCATGCCTGCTGAAGTAAATACACAGATTGAAAATACCTTTTTGTCACTTCCCCCACTCGAGCGCGAAGCCATTATTACGCATGGCGCGGTCATGCGACTGTCCAGCTTGAAACAGCGCCTGTTTCTGGCCCAAAATAAGGTGCGCGATTTCGAAGAGAAGTATCAGACCACCCTGGAGACTTTGAATGCTAACGGCCTTCCCGATCGGGCGGACTACGAGATGCACGAAGACTACCTGATGTGGATGCACTGGGCTGATGTATCTGCGCAATGCGAGAAAGATCTGGTCGCGCTCGAAAAAATTACCAGCCGTGGGCTATCCAGTGGGGAGACAGGCCATGCTGGCGGTTGAAAGACTCCTGCAAATCGAAGCCCTTGTTTCTGCCCAAGACATCCGTATCGTTGTGATCGAACTGGATGAAGAATTATTGCGACTGGTTTTGTATTTCGAAGATGGCTCCAATCTGCGGGTTACAGAGCAGTGGAATGGAAATGTGCTCGACCGTTATAGTTATTATTGGCTCACGGGGGAGAATGAACTGAAAATCGGCTGGGATAACGCTCCGCATCACACCCGCCTGCAAAACTTTCCACATCATAAGCACATGGGCCGGAAGGCGAATATGCAACCATCGTTCGATACGATATTGGAAGATGTCATGCAGGCGATCCTCAATTCAACCTGATCTTGCCAAGCGTGGATTATTATACTGCCTCCCGCTTTTTCAACCCTTCATCTTTCACACTTGCCCAGAACGCAAGTGGTGGGTAATTCGTCCTTTTCTTATGTCCACTGTTATTTTCGTTGAACATCTCTCCAAAGCTCGTCCTGCCGAAGGTGTCGAAGGGCCTACCCTTCGACTTCGGGTTTCGAAACGCTTTGCTACTCAACCCTCCGCTCAGGGCGAGTGATCTCGGTCAGGTTTTGACATGGCTCAACCCGGCGGGTTTCGACACGGTCTCGATACGAACGGAAAGAGCACCTGTTCTACTCGACCACCGGCTCAACCCGGCGGATCGGCACGAGGACAGTGTCCCACGATTTGAATATGCGGTGGGCAAAGGTGCGTAGCAAATGAGCGAAATTCAGATCGAGATCAGCCATCATGCCCGTGAACAGATGCAGGAGCGGGGTGCCAGTGAGAAGGAAATCGAAACGGCAATCCGCTCTGGCGTCCCGGAACCCGCACGCAAAGGGCGAATCATGTATCGTAAGAATTTCCAGTTCGATGCCACTTGGCGCGGACACCATTATTCCGTGAAACAAGTGGCGCCGGTTGTCGTCAAAGAACCTGACCGATATGTTGTGATTACCGTGTATACTTTTTACTATTGAAATGGAGAAGCCATGCAAATCAAATATGATGCTTCAGTGGATGCCCTGTATATTCGCTTTGTGGATGATCCTGTCGAGTGCGAAGTCATCCGTATCAATGACCGTGTATCTGTCAATATGGGTCCCGAAGAGCAGGTTGTGGGAATCGAGATTTTGGATGCCAGCGAAGGTATCGCTGGTTTGACACAGCGACAGGTACATTTGGAAAATTTGGCAGCCGTATAAATTTCCAAGTTTAGCTTTTATGCCTATTGTTATCTCTGTTGAACACATTTCCAAAGCTTGTCCTGCCGAAGGTGTCGAAGGGCCTATCCTTCGACACGGCTCAACGCAACGCCTTCGGCCAATCCATTGCTGCACACCCCCATAAATGCATTGGGGGCGAACGGTTGGCGATACCGATCACGGCAACCGCGATGGCGTAACGATGGATCATGGATCACGGTATAATTTGTCATGGTTGTTCAGATAGAGCAAAGGAGTCACCATGAACTCTCAGACATCCTATTTCCAAAATGTAATTGAAGAAGTCGAAAAACTGTCCCCGGATGATCAAGTGTTCCTGATCGAAATAATTCGCCAGCGGCTGTCGGAGCAACGGCGGGCCGAAATCGCCAGGAACGCACAGGATACGTTGAAGGCTGTTCACGAAAAGAGAGCGCATTTCGGCAGTGTGGAAGACTTGCAACGTGATCTAACGAGTGAGCAATGAGGAGACTGGCTTGGGGTGCTAGTTTCAGGCGCGCGTATCGCAAGCGGGTTCGAAAAGATCCCGGTTTGCAAGAGCGTATTTTCGAAGCCCTGGCTTTATTGGCAACTGACGCGTTTGATCCGCGCTTGAAATCACACAAGTTGAAAGGTCAACTTGATGGTTTATGGGCCTGCAGCGTGGAATATGATTGCCGTATTGTTTTCGCATTTGAACCTGATCCAGAATCGGATGAAGAGATGATCGTGTTGATTGATATTGGCAGCCATGAGGAAGTCTATTGATGGTTAGAGACTCGCAGCGTGGACTTTTTTTCTGTAAGGCAAAGGGTGGAAATCTGCGCCTAATGTAAATCTTAAGAATCTTAGCGCGCTTTGCGTGCTTCGCGGTAAGAACTTCATCATTCATCCTTCACACTTGCCCAGAACGCAAGTGGTGGGTATTTCATCTTTTCCTTATGTCTACTGTTATCTCTGTTGAACACATTTCCAAAGCCTATCACCTCGGCCAAATTGGCACCCCGTCTCGGAAAAGCATCCTCGCGGTCCCACAGGGTGCTGCGCGAGGGCGAACGGCCGGCACCTTGAGCCGCGACCTGCAGGTTTGGTGGGCAAAGAAACGCGGCACGTTTCGACACGGCTCAACGCAACGCCTTCGGCGAATCCTTTGCTGCGCACCCCCATAAGTGCATTGGGGG
>JBJKOR010000772.1:0-2154 GCA_046707185.1 Anaerolineales bacterium
CCGGTGTTCGATTCGGTCAAGTAGGCGGTCGAAGCGACCGGCGCTAATTGTTCCGTGATCTTCGTCCCAGCGCGCTTCGCTCCCGATGCCATGTACGAAGCCGCGGATGCGGGCATTCCTTTGGTGATCTGCATCACTGAAGGGGTTGCAATTCAGGATATGATGCGGGTCCGCAGTTATCTCGACCAGAAAAAAGTTCGACTGATTGGCCCGAATTGCCCCGGCTTGTTGACGCCCGGTGAATGCAAGGTCGGAATCATCCCCGGCAATATCGCCAACCCCGGCAACGTGGGCTGCGTTTCGCGCTCCGGCACATTGACCTACGAAGTGCTCTATGCACTCAAATTGGCAGGCATGGGCGCATCCACGTGTGTGGGCATCGGCGGCGACCCAATCAACGGCACAAACTTCATCGATGTGTTGGAAATGTTCGAGCACGACCCGCAGACCGAAAAGGTCGTGATGATCGGCGAGATCGGCGGAACGGATGAAGACAAAGCCGCGGAATACATCGCCTCGAAGATGACCAAGCCGGTGGTTTCCTTCATCGCTGGGCAGACTGCTCCTCCCGGCAAACGCATGGGACATGCTGGAGCCATCATCGAGGGCGGCTCCGGAACCGCTGCAGGCAAAGTCAAAGCCTTGGAGGCCGCGGGCGTGAAAGTCGCCAAACACCCAGAAGAAATACCTTCCCTGCTCTAATAAACCCGTAGGGGCGAAGCACCCAGCACCTGCAGTTCTGGGCAGGTGTGCTTCGCCCCTACAAATTATTTTAGGAGTTTCCGCCATGCCCCTCGACCCATCTTACATTCAATTGAACCGCGCCTCGACAGAACGCATCCGCAAATTCGCACAATTATCCGATCAGGAATTGCAGCATTCGGTCGGCGAGCACTGGACGGTTGCCATCACGTTGGTGCACTTGGCGTTTTGGGATCGACGCGTCATGCACGTTTTGGATACGACCGAAAAGGAGGGCAAGCTCACGATCCCGGAAATCGGCATCTTCGTGAACGATCTGTCGCTTCCGATGTGGGCGGCCGTTCCGCCGCGTGAAGCGGTGCAACTTGCCATCGAAAGTGCGCAGGCCGTGTATAAGCGCCTCGAGGGCTACTCGCCAAAACTCCTGGAAGAAATCCATAACTTCAGCAAGCGCTACGTGATTCGAGCCTTGCACCGCAATGAACATTTGGACGAAGCCGATGCAGCCCTGAGACATTAGTATCGTTATGAGGATCGCGAACCCGTGTTTTCGACCAAACAATCGTTTCAGCGTTACCTGAGATTGCAGCGCCCTACAGGCGCTCGCAATGCGCTCGCAATGACAGGTTTAAACGACACGCAGAGCCGTGGCGCCATTGGTGCCACGGCTCTGCGCTATAATCACGGAAACAAAGTGAAAATTATTTGTGCGAGTCGATATAGTTGACGGCTTCACCAACCGTGGTGATCTTTTGAGCGGCTTCATCTGAGATCTCAGCGCCGAACTTGTCCTCGAACGCCATGATCAATTCAACGAGGTCCAACGAGTCCGCCTCGAGGTCCTCGCGGAAGCGAGCTTCCATTGTCACCTTGCTTTCGTCTACACCGAGCAGATCAACAATGATCTTCTTAATGTCGCTGAATGTGTCAGCCATGGGATAATCCTCCGTAAAGTTTCTTGTTTCGTTCTGCCCATTGTAACATGATAGGGCACAAAAATTCAATCACAGGAACACCGCGTTATGCCAAAAGATACGGAAATTACAGACCGAAAACTCGACCACATTAAGATAAATTTAGAAAAAGATGTGCGTTCCGCGCTGACGAACGGGCTGGAAAATTACCGTTTTATTCATGAAGCCCTGCCCGAACTTGACCTCGCCCGCGTCGACCCCAGCCTCAGCCTGTTCGGCAAAAAATTAGCCGCGCCCATTCTGATATCTTCGATGACCGGCGGTACAGAGGAAGCTGAAACCATCAACATGCGTCTCGCCGAAGCCGCACAGACGGTTGGCGTTGCGATGGGAGTCGGAAGTCAGCGCGCCGCCATCGAACATCCCGAACAGGCAAAGACATTCCAAGTGCGCCGCGTCGCACCAGATATTTTATTGTTTGCCAACCTCGGCGCGGTGCAATTGAATTATGGTTATGGCATCGACCAATGTCGTCAAG
>JBJKOR010000773.1:0-4776 GCA_046707185.1 Anaerolineales bacterium
CGGCAATCACCAATCCTTCCGCTGGCAAAAACTCCAAGGCGGGGATCATTCCGCTTTGGGTGATTGCCGCGCTACCCTTGATCTCATCCGGAAGATGGTTAAGGGTTGACATGAGCATGAAATTCGGGAAGACCACCGTCGAGATTCATGTTGAGGGTTGCTTCAAATGCGGGACTCGTTGGAGTTCCGGTTGGTCCCCATACCGCAATGTGCCAGTGAAGATCGGAGGTCGTGAAACATCCATCACACTATACATCTGCGCGCATTGCATGAAAGCCGAACGGACACAAACCACGCAAGCATAACCTCAGCCGTGGAGAGAGTGTCCACCGAAGGGAGGCCAACGCCTCCCTTCTCCTTTCCCAAACCGACCGCTTTGCATGTTTGTCTCACGCAGGCAGACAAGCGAAGCGGCCTGTTTTCTCAGGCTGCAAAATCTTTTTTGGAGGTATGTCCCATGACTATTCAATATGTGACCGGCGACATCCTGCATTCCAAGATGCACGCCATCGTCATTCCCGTCAACACAATGGGGATTCCTGGTGCTGGACTTGCCAGGCAATGGGCAGCTGCTTACCCACTCGCGGCGAGCACCTACAAAGCTGTGTGCCACAACACCGAATTCGGTGTCGCGTTCAGCGTAGGCACCGTCCTGCTGGTCCAATCCGGTTCCCATGTCTTCCTCTGCTTCCCCACCAAGATCATGCCGCGAAAGCGGTCCGAACTGCTCTGGATCCAGCGCGGCCTGTCCGACTTGGCGCGCTTGGTCCCCCACAAGCACATCCGATCGCTGGCTATCCCGGCGCTCGGATGCGGCCTGGGCGGGCTGGCCTGGAGGAATGTCAAGCCGTTGATCGAGCGGTATCTGGGCGGCCTGGAAATTCCCGTCCACATCTATCCACCGAGGTAACACCATGAAAGTTGTCATCGCCGGTTCTCGCGACATTGAGAACTATCACCTGGTCGAAGAAGCAGTCAAACGCTCTAACTTCGACGTCACAACCATACTGTCTGGTGGAGCGCGAGGCGTAGATCGCCTCGGAATTGCCTTCGCCCACGACCACCGTCTCCAAGTTCAGATCTTTACGCCGGAGTGGGAACGGCTTGGCAGCCGCGCGGGAATGGTTCGCAACCAGCAGATGGCCGATGCCGCGGAAGCGGTGATCGCCATCTGGGACGGCAAAAGTACAGGCACGCGCAATATGATCGAGCTTGCGTCTAAGCGCGGCCTGCCTTGCTTCGTCCGATTGGTTAATTGCGGGTCATCATTTGACCCGAAAATCAAAGGTGTGGTTTTCGCACACCGATAAAAATCCTTTCAGGAGGTATGCAATATGCTTTCTCAAATCCAACGGATCACCCCCGTTGCCGTAAGCGAGGCAACCGTGATGGTCAACGGCTACTTCTACGCTGTGAATCTTGGCGACGATGTTCGCCCCCAGCACCACCGCGTTGGTATCAACGGCGAATGCACCTGCCCGCTTGGTCGGCAATGTCCCGCCGTAGACGCCGTCCGCGCCTATCTTGCCGATGGCGGTCAGCGCGCGGAGCGTCCGCCTTACGGATACTACCCTATGCGACCGGCGAAGTGCCCCATTTGCAAAAGCGAAACGTATTACGATCCATCCCTTTCATCGCACAATCGCGGCGAGGGTTGGGGATGCGTTTCTGGCAGCAAGAGCCACTACTGGCAGCACCGTGCACACATCAGCGCGATGCGCGGAAAGTTGATCTTGCACGGAAAAATTGTATAGGAGGTATGCCATGTGCAACAGCAACAGGTTCGTTCTGATCGAACCACAGAACGTTGGACGCGCTGACGCGTTCTACACCACTCCTCTCTTTTGGGATTGTGAATGTGAGCAGGGCTATATCCATTCCTGCACAGAAGAAACATGTGCGATCTGTAAGGCGACACGCGAAGAGTCGCCTGACTCGAGGATTGACGAAATTTTTCGCCATGCCCAAGAGTTGAACGATAAACTTGTCGGCGCCTTGGAGTTCGTCTGTTGGGAGGTTCAGCCGGACCTCGTTCAAATTCCATTTTAGAGCGCGAAAAGAAGGATGCCTTACACGGGCATCCTTCTTTTTTGTACCTATGTTTTGGCTATCCGACTAACCGACTCTGGATTTGTTCTCCAGACCCTTTGGTGATTGGTGCAATGGCAGTACACTACGCTCTGGATGTGGAAATCGGGGGAATCCCTGATCCCAGTTGGAGACCGCCTGAAAGCAGGGCGCCCTTTCATTTATATAGGTGGGGGAAACGGCCCTTCGTATCGCTGGCAACAACGATACAATCCCGCCCCACTATGAAACGGAAGGAATGGAGTGCAGCAGCTCAAGCCTTCCTAGTCTCACTGAAAGCGCGTGGTCGCTTTGCCAAAACGATCCAAACCCATGCAGGTTGGTTGTTTTCCCTGTAGCGATTTCTCGCGGATCAAGGGATTTGTGAGTTAGAGGAGATTGATTGAATTTGTTGGATGAATATTTGGTTCATCTACGGGTTCGAGGATTGGCGGCACAATCGGGTGAAACAGGCGGATTGTCCGTTTGGCGTTTTCTATCGGCGCATGAAATCCCGGCTTGGGCCAGCTCAGGCGACAGTAGCCGCGGCACATTTGATCGCTCGCGTGGTGTATCGGATGCTCAAGGATCAAGTGGAATATGAACCATTGAATGTGGTTGAATATGAAAAACGATATCGGAATCAACAAATCAAGTACTTGGAGCGAAGAGCCAATAAGCTCGGACTTCAATTGATGCCTGTTGCCGTTTAATGATTTGTTTCTAACCACGCTTTGTTAGCCCGCATCCAGTTTGAGATGGCTTTTCAAAGTCGGCATTACCGGAAAACGAGTCGCGATAATGGTGATCTTGGCTGAGACGTAAGAAAGTATGGTCAACCAGATTCACAGAGAGTCGTCTCTGGCTTTGGCCTCCGAAAGCAAACGAACGATGCCATTTGAGCCATCGATTTCTACTAGTTGCCCATCTGTAAGCTTCGATGTGGCTTCCTCAAGGCCGGAAACGCAGGGAATGCCATACTCTCTGGCGATCACTGCTCCATGTTGCAAGGCTCCTCCCACTTCCAGAATTAGCCCTCCTGCGTTGATGAAAAGTGGCGTCCAGCCTGGATCAGTAGCTCTGGTGACCAGGATTTCACCGGGCAACAATGGCTTTTCGTCAGCCCGTCGCAGTACCTTTACTTTACCCTGGACAACCCCGGATGAAATGGCCTCACCGACCAACTCTCCGTCACCGGCTTTTTTAGTAGGACAACGGAATATCTTACCCCGCGAATCGATGACTAAAGGGAAATCGTGCCTATCTTTGACACGGGTCAGGAAGGCTGCGTTTTGCATTGCCATCGCTCGCAAATCGAGCGCCGAATCAGCAATGGCACGATCAATGTCTCCTATGGATAGATTAAATATCTGCTCGGGGCGATCAAGACGTTTGGCCTCAATAAATGTTTGCGCTATCTGAAGTACGTGCCTCCTGAAAATGTCCGTAAGCAGGATCAAGTAATATTTGGGGGTTTCGCGAAAGCCGCCGAACATAAGTAGCAACTTGTATTTCTTTGTAAACGATTTGATCTTCCCACTTTGCTGTGCAATACAAAGCAAAGCATCATAGGCGGCTTCACGCTTCTGAGAAGTAGCCTCATGGAGACTTTTGATGTTTTTGGTACTTGAGATGTTCTTTAGTTGTTCGAAAAATTGGGCTGGTTGTTCGTAAGGGCGCGGTGTAGCCACATCAAGCTCGCGAGAACAACGAAATCCAAATTCTGCCATGTACGCGTCCCAGGCCGCAAGAAACGCGGGGCTTAAGGTGCGGGCTTGGAGTTGAGCGGCAAAAGCTTCAGCAGAATCACAATCTTTGATGTCGTCGAATGACGCCAATTGGGTCATGGCGGTACCCATCTCGACAACCTTGTTTCCGGGTAACGACATTTCCAAATGGGCAAGTTGCTCTTGTATAGCCCCTGAATTCATCTTTTTAAAGATGCCTTTGATACCGCTCCGGGCAATCTGCGCTGTACCGATCATGGGAAGTCCGAGCGGAACAAATGCGTCAGCAAACCACTTTAGTAGTGACGTTGCCAACGCTGTAAGGGATTGGGAGCTTTCGGCTATTGTATGGAGCTCTTTGAGTTGGCCGGGCAAGGTTTCGCGATACTTCTCGATATAAGCATCCGGATTTCGATATGCTTTGAGGATCGAGAGGCCGCTCTGTACGCCAACTACCAACAAATGGAGAATAAGGTATCTTATTTTCCTGGGCGTCTTTTTAGGGATATATGGTTTGGTGTCGATATTTTGCAGGATGGATGCTGCGCTTGCATCTACTGCTTTTATGGCGGATACCACCCCTCTTACTCCCAGCACCTTCATATAGTTGGATAATTGCATGTAAACACGCCCCATCCCACAAAAGGACAGACCTTCTTCCAATCCTTCCACATCCTGCCCGAATTGGTTTACTAGGATGACCGCGGAGGCCAGACCATAAAACTCTTCTCCCAACACGGTTAGAGGTTCCTGCAGCCCCTGTTCGAGTAGGGTATCGTCCATATAAAGCCGTTTGGGTTTCCCCGGAGAGGTTGACATCTTTTCTGGCAAGGGCAAGTACGTTGTAATAGGACGAGCTTGGAGAAGGAAGAGTTTGTCGCCGGCAAAAGCCCACTCGATATCTATCGGTTTTTGATAATACCCTTCGACCTTAGCGAGCATATCCGTCAAGGTCAGCACTTGTTCTGGAGTGATGCAAGCT
>JBJKOR010000774.1:0-4386 GCA_046707185.1 Anaerolineales bacterium
TTCGCCAGTCAGGCATGAAGCATGTTTATCAATATATCTTGTCCGCATTAGGATTGGGCGCCGCGTTCACAGGGGTAGCGCTCCTCATCAAATTTATCATTGACATATCGACCGGCGGCTTGTTGATGAACGACAATCTGCGCTCGGAGTTGGCAACCGCGATTTCTTTGATCATCGCCTGGCTTCCGCTCTGGCTGGGGCACTGGATTCCATTGGAAATTCAGTCCCTGGCAGAGAATGCCATCGGCGAACATGCGCGCCGTTCCAATATTCGCAAGGCCTATCTGTATTTGGCCTTGTTCGCAGGCGTGATCGGCGGCATGTCAGCAGCAGTGGCATTGGTTTTTCAATTATTCAAGGCGTTGTTCACAGGTCAAATCGATAGCTCGTTCACAGCCACGATACTCAACGATTTGCAATTACTCTTTTTGTTCGCGGTCGTATTGATCTATCATTTACTCGTCTTACGCCGCGATGGCAAATTCACATCGGACGCGTTGGCCTCCAAACAAAGCGCATTTCCGATTTTGATATTTGATGCAGGTAACGGCTTTGCTGAATCGGTAAAAGCTGCGTTATCGAAAATTGCATCGAATGTGCCGGTCACGATTGCAACTGAAATGCCGCAGGGAAAGTTCAACGCCCTCATCCTAAGCGGGAGCAGCGCAGTCAACGCGCCAGAGTGGATCCGCTCGTTTAACGGAAGCCGCATCATCGTCCCGGATGAAGCGCAGGGATTCATTTGGGTCGGCGGAGTGGAAAAGTCTGCCATCGAAGAAGCCGCGCAAATCGTACGCCAATTGGCGGAAGGTCAGGAGATTCGCAAGCAAAGAGGAAATTCAACGTGGCGGTTTGTGATATATGCCGCGGCGGTTTTGTTCGGTTTGCAATTCTTGTTTCTGATTTTGGCACTGATATTCTCGGCGTTCGTGCATTAGCTTTCGCGAGTGCTTCGCATTGCTCAATGAGTTAATGATATACTGGCATATCACTGAATAGCGAGGACTGACTCATGAAAGTAACGGTCTTGCAGGAAAATTTGGCTCACGGCCTTGGGATGGTTTCACGTGCGGTCTCACCGCGCTCGACCCTGCCGGTACTCTCCAACGTTTTGATCGCGACGGACGAGGGGCGCTTGCGGCTTTCGGCGACCAATTTGGAATTGGGAATCACGTGTTGGATTCCGGCGCGCATCGAGCAGGAAGGTTCGACTACCGTACCGGCGCGCACGTTCTCGGATTTGGTCAACACGCTGCCGGGCGACCAGGTGATGCTTTCGCTGCATTCGCAGACGCAGACCTTGAACGTACGCGGCGGGACTTCGACCAACGATATCAAGTGCATCGACGCACAGGAATTTCCCCCGCTTCCCGTCCCGGACTTCAGCGGTGCAGTCCAACTCAACGTGGCAGATTTCCGTGAGATGATCCAACAGGTTGCCTTCGCGGCTTCCACGGATGAAGCGCGTCCGGTGTTGATGGGGGTGCTTCTTCAAGTCGAGAAAGATAAATTGACGATGGCCGCCGCAGATGGATTCCGATTGTCGGTACGCAAAGCGACATTGAGCGCACCCGCCCCGGCGCCGATTTCTGTAATCGTTCCGGCGCGTGCGCTGACCGAACTGGCGCGCGTCGCCAGCGATGGCGAAGAAGCCATTTCCATGGTCACGCCGAAGGGCCGCGGACAGGTCGTCTTTCGTGTCAAGGATGTGGAAGTCGTTTCCCAGTTGATCGATGGAACCTTCCCGGACTATCAACAAATCATCCCGCGCAAATATACGTCACGCACGCTGGCCTCGACCTCGGCATTGCTCAAAGCCTGCAAGCAGGCGGAAATCTTTGCACGCGAAGGCTCGAACGTGGCGCGTTTGAACATCAAAACTGCAAACGGCGATTTGAAGCCCAGCGAAGTCGAAATCACCGCCACTTCCGAAGAAACCGGCAAGAACGAAACGATTGTCGAAGCAACCGTGGATGGAAGCGGAGTGCTGATCGCGTTCAACGTCAAGTTTCTACGCGAGATACTGGAAGTGATCAAGACTCCGAATGTCGCGTTGGAAACATCAGCGCCGAACGCACCGGGCGTGATACGACCAGTCGGTGATGATGATCAATTCCTGCATGTGATCATGCCGATGCACTTGGGATAATCAGTAACCAGTATTCAGTTTTTCAGTAATCAGTGAGAGCGCCAGGTGATGAGCTTGGCGCTTTTATTTGCAATTTATTGTTCTTTGATCCCATGCTCGGTACACAGGTATTTCACGTATATCAATTCAGGGTCTCCTATATCTAGGTCGTTAACAACGCCGCTCAACTTATATCCCAACCTAGCCAGCAGTGATTGCATTGGAAGATTCGAGAGATTGGTCGAGGTGAATAATTTCCCTGTCTGGCAAATCGCTTCGAAATATTTCATGAGTTCCGCGCCCACGCCTTGTCGCCGATGTGCTGGGTGTACCACCAACATGGAGATAAAACCATTATCGTAGAAAGTGTATTCCAAAACCCCATAGCCCAAGATTTCCCCATCAGCAAAAACGAAACAATTTTCAGCATGGATGGAACGCAAAATAAACCCCCTGCGATGTTCGTCGACCTCGGCTATGGAGTCCAGGGAATAAATTTCCCCTGCGTCATGTTCCATGGCTAATCGAATCGGAGGCAAACTTTTCTCCTGTAGCAGCTTGCGATCTGCCATACCACCAACTTATAACCGACTGATAGCATTATGCTTTGGGCAGTAAAACTTTAAACGTTGAACCCTTGCCCACACCTTCCGATTCCGCCCATATCTTTCCGCCTTGCGCTTCGATCAAACCTTTGGCGATGGTCAAACCGATACCGAGTCCGCCGTAATGACGCGTATCGGGAGATTCAGCCTGGTAAAAGCCATCGAAGATTTTATTCAATTGGTCAACGGATATTCCGATGCCGTAATCCCGCACCCACGCCAGGATGTAATTGTCTTGCTGCATTGCACCAATAACAATGTCACTGCCTGGCGGCGAAAATCGTATGGCATTATTCAATAAATTGACAATAACCGAAGCTGTCTTATCGAGGTCCACCTTGACAATCAAGGGCGTTTCGCTGAAATCCAATTTCAATTTATGCTCATGCACTGAGATGATTTGAAGCACGTCATCAGATGCTTTTTTCAAGACCGACTGGATCGGAATCCTCTGCGGCTTGAACATGAGTAAGCCCTGTTTTTCGAGCATGGTCAGGTTGGTCATATCCTCGACGAGAGAGCGCATTTGCAGCGCAGCATCCAAAATGCGCTGGGCATGCTCCGAAGACTCGCCTTTCGCGTCTTCGCGCAGGAAAGATGCGTAGCCGATAATGACACCGAGCGGCGTCCGCAATTCATGCGATGCCAGCGATAAAAAATTACTCTTAAGCCGGTTCGATTCCTTGACCTTTTCCAACGCCTGCCTTGTGCTGGTTAGAAGCCGCGCATTCTCAATGGCAATTGCCGCATGAGAGGCGATTACAAGAAGGATCGTCTCATCCCGCTCCTCGAAACCGCCGCCGAGTTTATTCACTGCTTCCAATACGCCAACCACGCGGTCCTTGACCAACATCGGAACACCAACCAAAGATTTGACACGATAGTGAATATGTTCCGCAACAATCTGATAATGGCGGGGATCTTTTTCCGCGTCATTGACGATGAAGGAGCGGCTCGTACGAAAAATTATGCCTGCCAGACTTCCTTCGATCGGCACTGGGACCTCGGCCAGCTTTTTCGGGTCGGACCCCGTTGCGGCGGCGAAATAAAGACGCGGCTGTTTTTCATCGTACAACAAAATCGAAGCAGCTTCACAGTTCAATAGTTCGGTTGCAGTACTAGTCACCAGGCTTAGAAGGGCATTGAGGTCAAGTGTTGAATTAAGCGTGACGCTTAGTTCCACCAAACGCTTGAGTTGCAGAATCCGCTGCTCGAGTTCCAGAATCCTGTCAGCCGACATATTTATAGTGTAATGGCTTTATGTTTGGTTTGCAATCCCCCTACCGCAGCAGAACATCTGTTCTGGTTGAATTACGCTTCAGTTTCCGGACCTCGAACCGGCAGCCGTTTCGATGCGACCAGCCCAACGATGAAGATGCTCATCACGATCCACGCCGGAAACGTCGCGAGCGTCCCTCCGAATGCCGAGTTAAAACCCGGCTTGAAGAATAATACCGGCAGCCCAGCCACGGCATTGACCGCCCCATGTGCCAATGCGGTTGTCCATGGACTGCGCGTGTTGAGATACAACCAGCCAAAAATGATTCCCAACAACACACAGAATACGATCATCATAAAGATGCCGAGGACTGGATAACCCGGATAATTGAGTCCTTGTGCAACCGCGGGCGCGTGCCAGATTCCCCAGACGAT
>JBJKOR010000775.1:0-1917 GCA_046707185.1 Anaerolineales bacterium
GGCGGCCCGCGAACAAATCCACAAAATGGCGAAACACCATTGCAATATTGTCGCCGCTGAACAGCCACATATCCATCTCGCCGTCATCCACGTAAGCGTTTGGCGAAAGCACCGCGATGCCGCCGACGTAGCGCCGGATGTTGGTGGCAACCGCCATGACAAAATGTCCATCCACGCGTTGGTCATCCGCCCACACGCGCAAGTCCATACCATGCCAGACAGCCGCGTTCCAAACCGTGACTGCTGCGTATTGCGGTACCGAAATATATTTGGCAATGCGCGGGCGCGGCTCCAACTGGTGAATGGCGATGGCGTCCAAGCCGATGCCGGTCCACAGGAAAAACGTTTGCTCATTGCACACGCCCACATCCATGCGATACGTTTTCGCATCGGCAAGCAACTGTGCGTTTTGCATCAGGGCGCGCGAATGGAACCAGTCGAAAACCGGCAAGCCCGTTTCCGCGGCCCAAACATTCATCGTTCCGGCGGGCAGAACCGCCAGCGCCGTTTCGGAATCGATCAACCCGCCCGCGACCTGACCGATGGTCCCGTCGCCGCCGATGGCAAATACCGCCTCGTACTTCTCGACCGCGGCCTGGCGCGCAATTTGTGTGGCGTGACGTCCGCTGAGAGTCTCGGCGACTTCGATCTGCCAGCCTGCCGCGCTCAACGGGCGGATGATGCCGCGCACGAACGGGCGCACGGACACGCGTCCCGCCGCGGGATTATACAAAAGTAAGCCTTTACGCATCAGTGAATTATAACGGCTGCGGTATAATTTTATCGATGCCCGAATCAGATGAAGTTCATGTACTGAGCAATCGTTACCAACTGCTGGAAAAATTTGCTTCCGGCGGCATGGCGCGCATTTATCGCGCCCGCGATCTCATGCTCGACCGCCAGGTTGCGATCAAGGTCCTGCGCGATGATTATTCGCAGAATGCCGAGTTCGAGGGACAATTCCGCAACGAGGCACGCGCCGCAGCCAATCTCTCGCATCCCAACATTGTCACGGTCTATGATTTTGGCAATGATGATGGCCAGCTCTTCATCGTCATGGAACTAGTGCCCGGCACGGACATGAAGTCGCTGTTGCGCAGGCGCGGCCGTTTCACGGTCGGAGAGGGCATTCCACTCATGGTCCAGGCCTGCGCCGGAATCGGGTATGCCCATCGCGCCGGACTCGTCCACTGCGATGTCAAACCGCACAACATGCTGGTCACGCCGGATAACCGCCTCAAGGTCACCGATTTTGGGATTGCGCGTGCCATGGCAGGCATCAGTCTCGGCGAACATACCAATGTAGTTTGGGGCTCGCCTCAATACTTCTCGCCCGAACAAGCTGCCGGTGACTCGCCCACGCCCGCATCGGACGTCTATTCACTCGGCGTTGTGCTGTATGAAATGTTGACGGGCACGCTTCCGTTCACCGGCTCGACCGTGGAAGAACTGGCCCGCCTGCACATGGAAGCCATCCCGATTCCGCCCAGCGAATATATTCCCGATCTGCCGGAGGCGCTGGAAGAGATCATTCTGAAAGTCTTATCGAAGGAACCTTCGGCGCGTTACCGCACGGCGGATCAATTCGGACGCGTATTGCTCCGCTTCGGAACACAGCGCGACGAATCGGCTTCGATCCCGACCTTGACTCCGGTTTCTGCTCCGGTTTCTGTCCCTACACTTGTAGCTGCACCAGTTGTGCGAAGGCCCGTTCGAGAAGAAGAACCCGCACCCTCACCGATTGACTTCGATGTATTTTCGGCGCTCCTCAATATCGATTGGCTGGCGGTCGGTTTGGGCTTGTTGGCGCTGATCGCAGTTGGTGGCCTGATCCCGTTTTGGATGTGGGTTTACTTCAGCTATAACCCGCCGATAAAATGACAACTGTCATTGCGCGTGGCGCCTTGGCGCCACGCG
>JBJKOR010000776.1:0-2659 GCA_046707185.1 Anaerolineales bacterium
TGAAAGCATTGCCCAAGGCGCGCGGCGTAAAGATGCCGCTGGTCGGCGGGTTATATTATCTATTGATGGTCGGCGAAATTCCAACGAAGGAAGAAGCGTTGGAAGTCGAAGCGGAATGGGGCAAACGCGCCGTCGTTCCTGATTATGTTTACAAGATGATCAAGTCCATGCCGAAGGAGACGCATCCGATGACGCTGTTCTCCCAGGCAGTGCTGGCTTTGCAGAATAACTCCGTCTTTGCCCATAAATATCACAGCATGACGAAGGATGAGTATTGGGAAGCCGCGCTCGAAGACAGCATGGACTTGACCGCGAAGCTTCCAGTGATCGCCGCGTATATTTACCGCATGAAATATTTCGGTGAGGCGAGGAAGCCAAAATATAATCCCAAGTGGGATTACGGGCTGAACTTCTCCAAGATGATGGGCGTGACGGATCGAAAAGGTTATGCTGAACTTGCACGCTTGTATTTCATTTTGCACAGCGATCATGAGTCAGGAAATGCTTCGGCTCATGCCACGCATTTGGCGGGTTCCACACTCTCCGATGTTTACTATGCCTTCTCTGCCGGCTTGAACGCCTTGGCGGGTCCGCTGCACGGACTTGCCAACCAGGAATGCCTCGGCTGGCTGATCGAAGTCAAGGATAAGTTCGGCGGCGTTCCGACGCGCGAAGAGTTGCGTAAGTTCGCGTGGGACACACTCGACAGCGGGCATGTGATTCCAGGCTATGGTCATGCGGTGCTGCGCGTGCCCGATCCGCGTTTTATGGCTCATATGGAATTTGCCAAAGCGCGCTTCCCGGATGATGAATTGGTGCGCCTGGCGGATTTGGTCTTCGAGGTTGTTCCGGAAGTATTGAAAGAACAAGGCAAGGCCAAGAATCCCGCGCCGAATGTGGATGCGATCAGCGGCACGCTGCAATATTATTATGGCGTGCGCGAATTCGATTTCTATACCGTGATGTTCGGCGTTGGCCGGGCCCTCGGCGTGACCACCAACTATGTGTGGGCGCGCGCCCTCGGCTGGCCAATCGAGCGTCCGAAATCTCTTTCGACCAAGATGCTCGAAGACGTGGTCGCAAAAGCCGGACAAGCGTAGAGATTTTGTGAATCAAAAAGCGGCGCTAACCTGCGCCGCTTTTTTTATGATATGTCGTTGCGCGTGGCGCTTTAGCGTCACGAAGCAATCTCCTTATTGATAAAACGAACTATATTCCCACGTTCGACAGCGCATCGCTGATCTCGCGAATAAGCTCCACCAACGTCGGATGTGTCAGCTCGAATTCTTCCACGGATTTTTCCAATCCATCCTGCGCGATCTTGAACAATCCAGCGTTCTTTTCCGTGCGAATGGCTTCATTGGTCGCAAGTTGGGTAAAACCCGCGATGCTGTCAGCTTGCTCTTCGTGAGTTTGGGAAAGTTTCGTGATCTCGACTTTCAATTCGCCGACTAATTTCAATAGGGCGGATCTCTCCTCGCTGGTGATGGAATCCGCTTTGCCGATTCTTTCTTCCAATTCTGAAATGGTTTTGTCCAGCATATCCGAGCTCCTCTTCATTTGTCATTGCGTTCGAAGGACGCGTGGCAATCTCAGCTGATCGTCAAACACGAGATTGCCACGACCTGCTTTGCAGGTCTCGCAATGACATTCCTATATTTTGTGTTTCTCTCCTTAAATTATACGACAAACGGAACGTTTCAGCCTCCGCGAAAGAAGCGCGTCGTCCCTGTGAAAATGGTGCTCAACCCGCAGAACATTACGAGCAAATTCAATAACGTCCATCCGACATCCGATTGAACGACCGAAATCCAATGCCGGATCGTGCGCCCGTAGATCATCAAATCCACAATGTGCATCGCCGGCTTGGAGCAGATATACAAGCCGAGCATCACGCCGAACAAACCGTCAACTTCATCGTTGCCCGTCAAGGTGGGGAAGAAGTGAAAAAGGGCGCCGACCGCGACTGCCAGCAGGATCAGACCCCACATTAACTTATCATCGCGGTGGCTGTGGATTTGATCCATGGGGACTCTCTGGTTCTATTTTCTCCGTGTTTGGAGGGGGCATGGTGAAGAAATTATGCTCATCCTTGATTCTAACCAAATTTCAGTGAAGTTGTATAATGAGAACGGAGCGAAATATGGCAACCCTTAACTTTCAAAAGACTTTCGAGACTGCTCAACAGGAGCGCAACCCCGGTATGGAACTCGACCTCGATTGGGTGTTGGGCGCGCATGTCAATAAGAGTGCAGTGGAGCGCCGCGCCGAAACTTTGCCCAAGCGGCGCACCGTCAAAAAGGATTGGCAGGCCGCCTGGCTCTTGCGCGCCGTGACCTGCATCGACCTGACGACTCTCTCCGGCGACGATACGCCCGGACGTGTCAAGCGGCTGTGTGCCAAGGCCAGGCAGCCGATTCGTCCCGATATGTTGGAGCGATTGGGTGTTGGCGATGAACGCATCACCGTTGGCGCCGTCTGTGTTTATTCTGGCCGCGTCAAGGACGCGGTCGAAGCGCTTCAAGGTTCTGGAATTCCGGTGGCTTCCGTTGCGACGGGTTTCCCTGCCGGACAGACTCCGCTGCCGCAGCGTATCCAGGAAATCGAGCAGGCCATCGAATCTGGCGCGCGCGAAATTGATGTGGTCATCTCACGCAAT
>JBJKOR010000777.1:0-1607 GCA_046707185.1 Anaerolineales bacterium
CTTATATGGCCTGAAACAGTTGCCAGGACTTGCCGTCCAACGTCTGATGCGCGATGGGTATGGCTTTGGTGCGGAAGGCGATTGGAAGACATCGGCGCTGGTGCGTGCCATGAAGGTGATGAGTGCGGGTCTCAAAGGCGGCGTCACCTTTATGGAAGATTATACCTATCACTTTAGTAAATCAGGCGACAAGGTGTTGGGTGCGCACATGCTCGAGATTTGCGAATCGATTGCGGGCAGCAAACCCAAACTGGATATCCTTCCGCTCTCGATTGGCGGGAAGGCTGATCCCCTGCGGCTGATCTTTGATGCGAATCTGGGTCAGGCGATTGGCGCGTCCATCATGGATATGGGACGGCGCTTCCGCATCGTTGCCAACGTAGTGGACGTGGTCCCGACCGATGCGCCGCTTCCCAAGCTGCCGGTGGCGCGTGCATTATGGAAACCACGGCCCAATCTGAAAGTTGCTGCGGCGGCATGGATCTATGCGGGAGGCGCGCATCATACCAGCTTCAGTTTTGCGGTCACGGCAGAACATCTCAAGGACTTTACCGAGATGGCTGGGATCGAGTTTCTGTTGATCGATGAAAACACCAAGGTGGATGAATTCAAGGAGAAGCTTCGCTGGAACGATTTGTTTTATCAGTTGGCAAACGGATTGTAACGTGGCCTTCAGATTGATTATGCTTTGGTCCATATATCCATCTTCCGGTGATCAAAATAAGGTTGTTGAACATAGAATAGAAAGGTCATGAAAACAACTCCGGAGTCGAAAGCCGAGTCTGCAAACATAAAGCGCTTGCTTATCGGTATTGCTGTTTTATTGCTGCTTATTGTTGTCGCGCTGATCGTCTGGTGGCGCGTCGATTTCAACCTGGCAGGGAGAAATAGTCAGGCATCGGAAAATCCGGCACCGACGGATTCCGCACCTGCACTTGGCCCGAAGAATGCTCCTGTGACGATTGTTGAATATGGCGATTTTGGCTGTCCTTCCTGTTGGTATTGGTATAAGCTGGGCGTACTCGATCAGTTGCGTGCTAAATATGGAGACCAGATTCGCTTCGTCTGGCGGGACTATCCTGTGATTACCTTGCTCTCACCGCAAGCCGCGGAGGCCGGGCAATGTGCGAACGACCAGGACAAGTTTTGGGAATTCCATGATATTGTTTATCAACATCAGGGCGCCATTGAATCGAGCGACTTGGATAATTATGCCAAGGTGATTGGCTTGAATATGAGCCAGTTTGACCAGTGCGTCAGTTCTCATCGTTATAGAGATCGAGTAAATGCCGAGCAAACGGAAGCCTTCACGTATGGCTATAATGGTGCGCCATTTTTTGTAGTGAATAATCAAACATTGATACATGGCAGTCAGCCTCTGTCGGTCTTCTCAAGCATCATCGATCCGATACTGGCTGCTCAAAAATAGCGCAAATTGGAACAACACAGATTCATGTCAATCCCGCGTACGCGTCCATCGATCTGAATGGCCTATTGAATATTTGTAAGCATGGCTAGAAACGTTACCCTAAGCAACAGAGATTTAGTGGCTGTAACGGGCTGGTTGGTTTTGGCCGTGGCTGTTGTATTGGCTTTGCGCCCGTTTG
>JBJKOR010000778.1:0-1477 GCA_046707185.1 Anaerolineales bacterium
CGTTTTGCAGTGCGATATGCGTTGCCTTCTGAATCACAGGTCCATCCGCGAGCGGATCGGAAAACGACAAGCCAACTTCAATCAGGTCTGCGCCGTTTTTGGCCAGCGCTTCGATTACGTCAATGGACATTTGCAAATCGGGGTAGCCTAACGGATAGTAAGGCATGAAGATAGGTTTGTTTTTGAAGGCATTTTCGATTCGATTCATAACAGTTCCTTTGTTCCAAAAATACTCCGCTGGTTTCGATATGGGTAAGAAAAACATTTGCCCTACTCAACCACCGACATTGTTTAATTCCTTGATCACCGTGTTCAAATCCTTGTCGCCGCGACCGGAAAGATTGACCAAAATCACCTGCTCCTTTTTCATCTTCGGTGCGCGCTTGATAACTTCCGCAATGGCGTGCGACGATTCGAGTGCCGGTATGATGCCTTCAGTGTGACATAAAATTTGAAACGCGCTCAATGCTTCCTCATCCGTTGCCGAGGTGTAAAACGCGCGTTCGTTGTCTCGCAGCAACGCGTGCTCGGGACCCACCGCAGCATAGTCCAGGCCGGCGGATATGGAATGCGTCTCGGCGATCTGCCCATCTTCATCCTGCAAGACATACGTCCTTGTTCCGTGAATCACGCCGACTCGTCCCTTCGATGGATCGCCGAATCGCGCCGCGTGTTTGCCTGATTCGATTCCGCTTCCTCCTGCCTCGACTCCAATCAATTCAACTTGTTCATCGGCGATGAAGCCGCTAAAGATGCCAATTGCATTGGAGCCACCGCCAACGCAGGCAATCACAGTATCTGGTAATCGTCCGACATCCATCATCATTTGTTCGCGCGCTTCTCGCCCAATCACGGATTGAAACTCCCTCACGATCGTCGGGTAGGGATGAGGCCCGAGCGCCGAGCCAAGCAGATAATGTGTATTGCCCACGTTGGTCACCCAATCGCGGATCGCTTCGTTGATCGCATCCTTCAACGTCTTCGTCCCCGAACTCACGGGTCGCACTTCCGAGCCAAGTAGTTGCATCCGAAACACATTCGGCTCCTGACGCGCGATATCCACTTCGCCCATGTACACCACACACTCGAACCCCAACAACGCCGCCGCCGTTGCCGACGCCACACCATGCTGTCCCGCACCTGTTTCCGCCACGATGCGCCGCTTCCCCATCCGCTTCGCCAGCAGCGCCTGCCCCAATGCATTGTTGATCTTGTGCGCGCCCGTGTGCGCCAGATCTTCGCGCTTCAAATAGATTTGCGCGCCACCCAATTTTTCCGAGAGACGTTTGGCATACGTCAGCGGCGTGGGGGGCCCTACATAGGAAGCCATCAATTTGTTGAATTCTTTTTGAAATTCAACATCCGCCTTTGCCGACACAAACGCTTCTTCCAACTCGATCAACGCTGGCATCAACGTTTCGGGAACGAATTGTCCGCCATAGGGACCAAACTTATGCGGTAATAAGGTCATAACCTG
>JBJKOR010000779.1:0-4164 GCA_046707185.1 Anaerolineales bacterium
AGGTCCCGCGCGTGGCGATGCCGGACGTTTCGACTACGCCTTCGGCTCCGCTCAATGCGATAGAGGACTCCTATTTAGATAAACTTGGATTCCCCGGCGAATTCCCGTTCACGCGCGGAGTCCAGCCGACGATGTATCGCACGCGCTTCTGGACAATGCGCCAGTACGCGGGCTTTGCCACGGCAGAAGAAACCAACAGGCGTTATCGCTATTTATTGAATCAGGGGCAGACCGGATTGAGCG
Source organism: Anaerolineales bacterium (assembly GCA_046707185.1). Lineage (GTDB taxonomy): Bacteria > Chloroflexota > Anaerolineae > Anaerolineales > Villigracilaceae > Fen-1038. Next base: position 244 of record JBJKOR010000779.1, read on the forward strand.
TGGCGTTCGACCTGCCAACGCAAATCGGTTACGACGCGGACGACGCGATGGCGCTCGGCGAAGTGGGCAAGGTCGGCGTTTCGATCTCGACCATCGAAGACATGGCACAGCTCTTCGATCAAATCCCGCTCGACAAGGTTTCGACTTCGATGACCATCAACGCCCCGGCTGGAATTTTATTGGAGATGTATATCGCAGTGGCAAAGCGTCAGGGTGTGGAGATGAAACAGTTGCGCGGCACAATCCAGAACGACATCCTGAAAGAATACGTGGCGCGCGGGACCTATATCTTTCCGCCCACGCCCTCGATGCGACTCATCACGGACATCTTTTCGTTTTGTGCGCGCGAAATTCCGAATTGGAACACGATCTCGATTTCGGGTTATCACATCCGCGAAGCCGGTTCGACTGCTGTGCAGGAAGTCGCGTTCACGCTGTCAAATGGCATGGCTTACGTTGAAGCCGCTATCAAAGCCGGATTGAACGTGGGCGATTTCGCACCGCAGATTTCCTTCTTCTTCAACGCACATAATAATTTGCTCGAAGAAGTTGCCAAGTTCCGCGCCGCACGCCGACTGTGGGCAAAGATCATGCGCGATAAATTCAAAGCGCAGAAGCCGGCCTCGTGGCAATTACGTTTCCATACCCAGACCGCTGGTTCGACTCTCACCGCGCAGCAGCCGGAAAATAACGTTGTGCGCGTGACATTACAGGCTCTTTCTGCCGTCCTCGGCGGAACGCAATCGCTGCACACCAATTCAATGGACGAAGCCTTATGGCTGCCGACAGAAAAATCGGTGCGCGTCGCGTTGCGGACGCAACAAATCATCGCCTATGAATCGGGCGTTGCTGATTCGGTGGATCCGCTGGCGGGTTCGTATCTGATCGAATATCTGACCGACCAAATCGAGCAGGGCGCGACCGAATACATCTTCAAGATCGATGAGATGGGCGGCGCATTGACCGCCATCGAGCACGGCTTCATGCAGAATGAAATTCAGGACGCGGCCTATCAGGCGCAACAGGCGATTGAGAAGAAAGAGCAGATCGTGGTCGGCGTCAATCAATTCCAAACCGAAGAGACGATTACGCTGGATAAGTTGAAGATCGATCCCGCCATCGAGATTGCGGCGCGTGAACGTTTGAAGAAGTTCAGAGAGAATCGAGACTCAAAGATCGTGGAACAATTGCGCGGAAAGCTGATCGCCGCCGCAAAAGGCAACGAGAATATGATGCCGCTATTCATGGAATGTTTGGAGAATAACCTTACGCTCGGCGAGATTTGCAATACTCTGCGCGGCGTATGGGGCGAGTACGTCGCGGAAGGGTTCTAGGGCTTGACTTAGTCCACTGGTTAGTCTACAATGCTTTGTGAGGTATAGTATGACAACTTTTAACATCCACGAAGCCAAAACCCACTTTTCAAAGTTGCTTGAACGCGTTTTGAACGGCGAGGAAGTGATCATTGCCAAAGCTGGCAAACCTGTGGCGCGCATACTGCCCATGATTACCCACGCGCCTGTTCGTCAGCCAGGAATTGATAAAGATAAAGTCATGATCATGCCCAACTTTGATGACCCATTGGATGAGTTTGCGGCATGAGATATTTGCTTGATACACACGCATTCCTTTGGTGGAACATGGACGACGCACAATTATCACCGCTGGCGAAGGAACTTATCGCGGATGGAAACAACGAAATCTTTCTTAGCGCCGCTACCGCATGGGAGATCGCCATCAAGACAGGGCGTGGGCGTCTTGCCCTGCCAGACGATCCCACCCGTTATGTTCACAGCCGCATGAATCTGAATGGATTCCAAGCCCTGCCCGTGCAAATCCATCATGCCGTACAAGTATATAAACTGCCCATGCATCACGCCGATCCTTTCGACAGATTATTGATCGCGCAAAGTCAGATCGAGTCCATGCCATTAATAACTGCGGATGTCGAAATTCGGAAATATGAAGTTGAGGTTGTCTGGTAAAAGAAGTGTTTGGGGAGAATATGTTGCAGAGGGCTTTTAACTTATACCGCTGCGCGGCGTGCCTGCACCCGTTCTTTGGGCGTGGGGCGAGTACGTGGCGGAAGGGTTTTAAATTGATTTATAATCAAGAGAGACTTGGAGGTCGCTATGACGCTACAAGAGCAAATTGAAAAGCAATTGAACACATTGCCTCCTGAAAAACAGCGCGAGGTCTTGGACTTCATCGCGTTCTTACAACAGCATGTGACGGTTTCGCAATCCACAAAGCCGCGCTCACTCAAAAAACATGCCGCCTTTGGTTCGTGGAAAAGACGCAAAATTAATGCAGTCAAATATCAGCAAAACATGCGGTCTGAGTGGGGCAATTGATTTTAGTTTGCAATTGGATAAAGTATAATTTTGTTATGCAGATTTCGACTCGTGATGGCGTAGTTTCCAAAATCAAAGCCAATCGCCGCGCGCTGAAACGTTACAGCGTGAAATCGTTGGCTTTGTTTGGCTCTGCAGCTCGAAATCAATTACGCAAGCGAAGCGATATTGATATTCTGGTTCAATTCGACAAGTCCACTTGGAAGAATTACATTGGGTTAAAGTTTTATCTTGAAGAACTGCTTGGGCGTGAAGTGGATTTAGTCACACCCAAAGCATTGAAGCCTGCTACAAAACCATCCATCGAAAAAGACTTGTTATATGTCGTCTCGTAATGCCAAGCTTTATGTTCAAGATATTTTGCAAGCTTGTGAAGATATTCTGAACTTCACACAAGCCATGGATTCGGCGGAAGTTTTACAAAATGATCGCCGTACTTATATGGCTGTGATCCATTGCATCGAAATCATCGGCGAAGCCGCGCGGCAAATGCCGAAGAAATTTCGTGAAGAACATTCTGAAATTCCGTGGCGTGAGACGGTCGGCTTGCGGAACGTAATTGCTCACGAATATTTTGGGTTGGATATTGAAATTCTTTGGGATGTTATCCAAACTCAAATTCCTTTATTGGCAGAACAATTAAAACGCATTGAGTTCGAATGAGCCTCACGCTCGGCGAGATTTGCAATAGCCTTAGAAGTGTTTGGGGAGAATATGTGGCAGAGGGGTTTTAGAACAAGATTATAAGAAGGCGTTTATTTTTCGAAGCTTCTGCTTTTATAAACAGCAGGTATATTCTTAATGCTTACCTTTAGTTATAAAATTGGCAATTATGTTAACGATTACGGCTACTGCAATTGAACTGAGAATTGCCCCAATATTGCTTATTGGCGTAATCTTGAAAATATAATATGCTATCAGCCCAACTATAAGAAATTTGAAGAAATTTTTCCAGGTGACAATCCCTATTAGTGCGTTTAGTAGAAACTTCACTGTTAAAACCACAGAAGAAGTCTTTGAAAAGAATAATATAATCTGATCGAGGAAAAGGTAGATTTGATGGTTGGTTAAAGTTGATGCTCTACCAGTTTGTGGGTCAATAAATAAGCCCTTCTTTTGAATATCCTGTAAGAAATCTCCAAATTCTTCTAGTACTTTTCCGGTGAACAGAAACCAAGGATCAAAGTGCGCAAAATAATCAATGACAAGAAACGCAGTGTCAATGATGAAATATTCCTCTTGCTGCTGCTCTCCATGCTGAACATAGTATATAAATGTATATGGTGTCGTTGACAAAACTCCTTCAGAAAATCTCTCTTTTAGAAATTTATGGACCTCGATTATCAACGAATGCTCATCTTTATATTGCAAGCTGCAAAGTGTATAAGTTAAGAGCAGGGTTATCGCCAGAGGAGAATTCTTGTAGTTTCTAAGTTGCTTCACTAACCACGAAATGCTTGTATCATAATTTCCAAGGTCACCTATTCTCTCTAAAGACTTAAAAAGCAACAATGTGTAGCATGTTGGAATGATGTCGCTTGTTTCATCATGCATATTATTTGTATAG
>JBJKOR010000780.1:0-3963 GCA_046707185.1 Anaerolineales bacterium
TCAAACAGTTCTTCCTGAAACGGGCGCGGAAGTTTTTGTGCATATTGGCGGATTATCTCATCAAGTGTCATGGCTTTTACTCCATCATTCGCTAAATACAATATTACCTGAATTTATTTTACACCAATAGTTCCTATTAATTTTGGCGATTAGGCGGTGAAAGATTAATATCATTATATGGCTTTTGGACACTGGAGGCAACAAGCCGCACTCATCACACAACCTGACCATTAACATCCTCCGTTTACACATCATTACCTTCACCCGTCCCCAAATCCGGCATGGCGGATTCGATCTCTTCCGGCGATTGACCCGCTTCGAGACGATCTACGGCCTCATCGAACTCAGGCGGCATCTCCTCGCCCATTTCCTTTCCCATTTTGCGCATCATTTTGCCCATTGCCTTCGGATCATCTTCCATGCCTTCCAGCGCCGAAGGGTCCATCATACTCTCCATACGGCTTTCCTCCGATTTGGCGATGCGCACTTTCGTCATGCGCCGCCGGACTTTGTCGCTGCCGCAATGAGAACACTTGACGCGTTTTTTTCCGTATTCGTTGAAGCTCAGGAAAATATCGAAACGTTCGTTGCAGTTGAGGCAGATAAAATCGTAAGTTGGCATGAGACAATTTTACTGCAATTGTCATCGCGAGATACCATCGCGCCGAGCGGGTGCACTGAGCTTGACGAAGTGCCGTGGTCGAAGCGCAAGTTATAGCCCGTTTTGCCCTTCGACTTCCACTTCATCTTCATCTCGCTGCACTCGCTCAGTGTCCGCTCAGGGCGATGTGCCGTTTGTCTTTGGTAAAATATCTTCATGTCTGCTTCCAATGAATTCGAAAGGCCTTACATCGAACCTTTGCTGATCGTCATCTCTGGGCCGTCCGGTGCGGGGAAGGATACCGTCGTCCAGCGCATGAAAGAACGCAAATTGCCGTTCCATTTCGTGGTCACCGCCACGACGCGTCCGCCGCGTCCCAACGAAGTCGATGGCCGGGATTATTTCTTCGTCTCGAAGGATGAATTCGCGCGCATGATCGACCAGAATGAATTGATCGAATACGCCATCGTCTACGGCGACTATAAAGGCATTCCAAAAGCACAGGTGCGCGAAGCACTGGCCAGCGGCAAGGATGTCGTCATGCGGCTCGATGTGCAGGGCGCCGAGAGCGTCCGCAAGCTGGCCGCCGATGCCCTGCTGATCTTCATCACGACCGAGAGCGAGGAGGAACTGGTCAACCGGCTCAAACAGCGTGAGACCGAGACCGACGACTCGTTGTCGCTCCGCATCGCCACAGCCCGCAAGGAACTTCAGCGCATGGAAGCCTTCGATTACGTGATTGTCAATCACGATCTTTTGCTCGACCACACGGTAGATGTGGTGAGCGCCATCATCGACTCGGAACATCATCGTGTCAAACAACGAAAGGTTAATTTGTGAATTCCTCCGCTTCTTCCCAGCATCCGCAAGCTGCTCCACCTCGACAAACCGTGCGCGTGGCCATGCCTGCCTCGCGTCCTTATGTTACGTATTCCCTGATTATCATCACCACCCTTTTCTATCTCCTGCAGGTTGGCAGCACCATGCTCTTTGGATACGCCAATAGCGCCGCCCAAATGGATTGGCTGGAACTGCTCGGGGCAAAGATCAACTTCCTGATTCGCGCCGGTCAAATCTGGCGCCTGTTGACGCCGCTTCTGCTGCACGCCTCCATTCCGCATATTCTTTTCAACATGTATGCGCTCTACGTGATCGGCATTGGACTGGAACAATACTTTGGTCATGGGCGATACTTTTTGCTCTATTTGCTTGGCGGATTTTCCGGCAATGTTCTTTCCTTCCTGTTTTCGAGCGGATACTCGATCGGCGCCTCCACCGCGATTTTTGGATTGATCGGCGCGGAAGGAATCTTTCTCTATCAGAACCGGCAGTTGTTTGGCCGGCGATTTGGAAGCGCCATTGGAAACGTCATCTTCATTGTTGTGGTCAATTTGGCATTCGACTTCGTCCCCGGCACCAGCATCGATTATTGGGGCCATATCGGCGGCTTGATCGGCGGATTGATCTTTACGTGGTTTTCCGGCCCGCGCTGGGGCGTGGAACCGGTCTATTCGTCGCTGTTCCAAAGCTCCGGGCAGAATGCGACGCCAGTCGCAAATCTGGTCGATCGACGCGAGACGCGCGAAATCCTGACCGGCACCGCCATCGTGCTTTTGGTCTTCGGCGCGCTGGCAGCAATCGGGATGATCTATCCGATTACGCCATAATTGAAATAATTTTCTGAATAAATGCAATCCTCTTTCCGAGGTTGCATTCTTAAGGCGTTGCGTTAGAACGCCCGTCTTTCATTCCCGTGCGCTCGTCTAGGGGACTTCGGTCTCTTTCAATAGTTTTTGCAGAATGTCCATCGTTGCCTCGCCGCCGAATGCAATCTCTGGCTTCAAGATCATTCGATGGGCAAGGCTGGGCACTGCCACGCGTTTAACGTCATCAGGAATGACAAAATCGCGTCCACGCAGGGCCGCGTAGGCCTGCGCCATACGGAAAAGTGCCAACGTGCCGCGCGGGCTGGCGCCCAGCATAAGCGCCGGATGGTTTCGTGTGGCACCAATGAGATTGAGAATATAGCGCCGCATGCTTTCAACGACGCGCACGCTCCGAACTTGACGCTGAAAATCGAACAGGCGTTTTCCATCTACGGTTTGTATCAAAGAATCAATCGGATGAGTCATTTGCTGCATTTGCATCATCGCGTCTTCATTGGCGAAATTGGGATAGCCAATACTTAATCGCAGGAGAAACCGATCCAACTGCGCTTCGGGCAGCGGAAAGGTGCCTTCGAATTCGATCGGGTTTTGAGTCGCCAGGACGATGAACGGTTTGGGCAGGCTATGGCTCATCCCATCCACGGTGACCTGGCTTTCCCCCATGGCTTCCAATAAAGCGCTTTGTGTGCGCGGTGTGGCCCGGTTGATTTCATCCGCGAGCAGAATGTTGCTGAATGCGGGACCGGGGCGAAATTCGAATTCCCCGTTTTTTTGGTTGAATACCGAAACGCCGGTCACATCGTTTGGAAGCAGGTCGGGGGTACATTGCACCCGCTTGAAGTCCAGACCGACCGTTATCGCGATGGCACGCGCCAACATGGTCTTGCCGATTCCCGGCACATCTTCGATCAAGACATGTCCGTCACATAATAGCGCCATCAAAACCAGCTCGATGGCTGAACGTTTGCCGACGATCACCTTTTCAACGTTAGCGATTACTGCTTCGGCGAAATTTTGAACTTCACGAACGCTTCCATTGTTCGTTTCATCAAACGTCATTTCGGCTTTTCCTCTTGTTCCTTTTTATTCTGGCAAAAGCAATAAGTGAACTTCTGGATTTCAGGACCAGGAGTAAATACAATCTCCATCGCAGAGTTCTCCACTGGCGCAAAATCTGCGAGTCATCCGGCTCGGGCGAGCGATAATCGATACGTACTATTTTATCAATGATATCCCGGACGTCGGCGATCACGCGTCCTCCGAAAGGGTTGTCTTGGTTCCCGTTGACCAGGTAGCTCAAGGAGTTGCTGAATGCAGCCGAAAACTCGTAAGGAGTATCACTCGAGGGCGATGATACGGCTATATATTTTCCATAGCGCTGCATTCGTCGATAAATCTCAGCGGCTGCAATTTGAATCGAAAGTCGTCGAAGCCGGAAATCATCCACGAAGATCGCCGCGCAGCCAAGGATGCCAAGCAATGTAAAGCCTGCGGGCAGGAGGAGCCACCACCTGGTCGAGGCTTTGATGCGAGGCGGCATGATGTTGGGTACGTTTGGCTTTTGCAGACTTTCCGTCGCCGCGGCAGGCCCCGATCTTTCCAGAGTTGGAAACGAGGCGGTTGGCTCGAATGGAACCCATCCGATATTTGGAAAATAGACCTCGACCCACGAGTGGGCGTCGGCTTCCGTGACTA
>JBJKOR010000781.1:0-1809 GCA_046707185.1 Anaerolineales bacterium
GTGCTCTGCAGAAGGGGTCGTGCTGGAACGGATCGAAAGCGTGTTAAGCGGCTAAGCGTAACAACGCAGACATTCGCCTATCTCCAGGTGCTGGCAGCCGCGCGACGTTTCAGCAGAATTCCGTTTCATGCTGTCCATACGAAAAAAGCAGGGGCGTCTAAGAAGAAACCAAAATTGAGCGATTGTCGAGGTACCGCAGCACCTGGGAAGATGTCGTTCCGCGATAGTCGCTTATGCGGCAGGCCATCTGATGCCGTAGATGCGGTAGCGACCATCCTAGGATCGGCAATTTTAGGTGATTTTCCGGTAATCCCATCGGGTCTTAAATATTGAGAAAAAAAGGCTCGAAGTCCTTCCAATAAAGACAAATTTGATCATCCTAAACATTTGAAGCGCTCAGTTTATAAGGAGAGGTTTTTTTATTTGATATTCCTCCCGAAAAGGATCCTTATCTCCAGCTACCGTATACGCCGCGCTTGGTGAAATCCAATGTTGATAATTCGCTGGTTGAAACATCGAGATATCTTTTATTAAATTCTTCGGCAATAGGTTTGGCATCATCAAATTTACTTTCTGTACATTCCGGCCCGTACTCCCAAACGCCATATTTCTTTTGCACAAAATACACCCTCTCGGATTCACTGAATGTAATATGAAAATCTCTCACGACGCAATAGTCACCTTCCTTTTGGTACGGAACGGTTACATGAGGGTATAATGCATTGAATTTATTATATCTAATCATAAAATACGTTGGTATTTTGACGCCGGTTTTATCTTCTACTCGATATGGCTGAAATAAACTATACATAAATAAGCTCTTGATTATTAGCATGATTGTTCTCCTTCATTCACTTTAAACCGATATTTGACCAACAAGTTATTGAGGAACTCGTAAAAACTCTCAATTTCCACTTCGTTGTCATTCCGACGAACGCCGGGCACGCAGTGAAGCTTTAGCGCTATCCAGTGGAATCAACAGCTTCTGGATGCCGGATCAAGTCCGGCATGACGGTTCGAGGACTTTTTACGGTTCCGTCAAGTTATTGTGTTATGCAGATCTTCAGGAAAAAATTAAATACATACTGAATGTAGCGAGTGGTATTCTTTAATGAGTAGATTTGATTGCCAAATAATCAAAAATTCGTCATGTTGGAGTTCTATGTCACTGTTAAACCCGTTTCCTTCTTTCAGTCAATATTTTTTGTTTTTTTCCCAACGATTGGGCAACGCTATGATTGATAGAATGAATTCGTAAGAATTTCCGGGAACTGATAACATGATCGACGTATTCATTCGCGTGATTTTAACGCCATTCTGTGGCTGATCCATCCCGGGCTGCGGCGTTGTTGCCAGGCGCTTGACACGGACGCGGATCTCCCAAGCGATCCGAACGACATGCATGAAACGAATTTTTCCTGAAATCCGGGTGGCACTGCTCTGCGTGGATTGGGTCAACAAGCTCCAAAATGATATCAGGGGCGATGCCTTAAGGCAATAAGGGTGGGGCGGGGCGATTCGGAAACCGCCCCGATTGGCATGCAATTGCGCCCTGTGCACCGAGAGACTGCCGGAGCACTAAGAAGAAGCGTCTTACAGTGATCAGCGCGATCCTGGCTGGTATCCCCGCAGCCGGTATCCCCCCTCACCCAGACGCGTCCATTCGCGGTGGAAGCTTACGACTTCCTGAATACAGATTCATCTGGACCGGAGAAGGAAAATCCTTTACCAAAAGGATTGCACCCACGGGAACGGTCCGATGAAAAGCGAATGGAATCGACAACAGCGTGGAGGGACGTTGGCCGCACG
>JBJKOR010000782.1:0-3224 GCA_046707185.1 Anaerolineales bacterium
TCGTCAATGCGCCGATGGAAATTTCATCATCCGTCTCTTCGATGAAATTCAATTCGATGATATTGCTTGCGTCAACAAGCGTTGAAACAGAAAACAAATCACGTCGCATTTTGGGAATCATATCCGTTCCCCCGGCAATGACCCGCCCGCCAGTTTCATCCAAAAATGCCACCAAGTCTTGTAATGAAGCTGGACTCAAAAAAACAAATTCTTGCATACGCCTCACTTCCCGTACAGCAATGGAGGAAAACTCCGCAGCGATGAATCAGTTCGTGAGAGAATACCCTCAAGCTGGTGCTGACTGTGAATGGAATCGTAATCCAGATCGCTGCCTTTCAGACGAGTGCACACGATCCAGCTCGGAGAATATTCCGCGCTGCACAGCGAACAACGATATCCGACAAATATGGAATTTGACTTTTTGAAAGCCCTGTGGCATCTATTATTCTGAATCGAAAGGAACGCCCAATGCCGCCGGAGGAGTGGCGCGCATGGCGCGCAGAATCCTTGCCACCGCGCGCCGCGTCGTTTCGGGCATGGAAGACAGCCAGCGCTGGACCCACTCCGCGTCACTGATGTTGACCAGCAATAAGGTCAGGATCATCAACGGGAATGGCGCGACTTGCAAGACTTGCGATGGAATGCCCGGAAGGCTCGGCTGGAGAACAAGTCCGAGCCATTCAAGGAGGGAGAATAAATACGCGCCGAATGCTGCCCGAATCGGGCTCCAGCCGCCGAAGATCACAATTGCCAAAGCGATCCATCCAATTCCATCCAGGCCCGTTTGCGTTCCCATCCAGCCAGGTTTGACGTTCAGCGTATAAGCCGGGCCGGCAAGTCCACCTATGGCTCCGCCAATAACGGTATAAATATAACGCATCCGATTGACATTCGGGCCGCGCACAAAGGCCGCCGCAGGACGCTCCCCGATGCCCTGTAACATCAAGCCCGGGCGCGTACGGAAGATCCATATCCACGCCAGGAAGATCAGCACGAAACTCAAGTACGTAACCAAATCCAATCGAAAGAATATAGGCCCGATGATGGGAATATCCTTCAAAAGAGGAATCGGCAAGGTGGGAAGTGTAGGTCCAGGTGTATTCATATAAGGAACGCCGAGGAAATAAGCCAGATCACGGCCTGCCAATGCCAAAACAAACCCAATCGCCACCTGCGACTGGCGAAGCGTAATACTGCCACACGCCACGATTAACGCCACCACCCCGCCAATCACCATACCGGTCAGGAAACCCAACAGCAGGCTGCCGGTCACATATGAAACCGCAAACCCTCCCATCGCCGAGATAAGGATCGTGCCATTTAAGGAGAGGTTGATGATGCCAGCTCGTTCAGTAATAGTCTCACCAATCACAGCGAACATTACCGGCGCGGCCGCCGTCAAGACTCCCGCCAAGCCAATCAAGATCGTATCCATAAAGACTCCTATGCCTTTCGCACGAAGCGTTCGCGCAGGCCCTGACCCAGCAAAACAAGCAAAACCAGCAAGTCCTGCAATGCGCTTGCAAACGATGAATTCAACTTATATACGATTTGCAATTGAAGCCCCCCCACGTTCAACGCGGCAAATAAAAACGCAATCGGGAGCACCCACACCGCCTGGTAATTAATCAGCATTGCCACCAACAGGCCAAGCCAGCCAAATCCATTCGAAATATTAGGCAGCAAACGATGATAACCAGCCACAACCTGGATCGCACCAGCCAACCCGACCAACAGCCCACAAGCCAGAAATGACAGCATGCTGTACTGCCACGTTGGAACGCCCAGCAGGAAAGCCGCCTTTGTATTTTTACCAACGGCTTTCAAACGCAAGCCGAAGTAGGTACCGCGCAGCAACAGATAGACAAGGATTACGGCTAGAACAGAAATCCCCAGCGCCCAGAGACTTAGCCCGGTGCTAGCCAGTGTTGGAAGCCAGAGCTTCTCGGGAAACGGCTGGGTTCCAGACATCGACCCAACCCCTGGACGTTTCCACGGGCCAAAGACCAAGTAGATGGTGAGGGCCGTAGCCACAAAGTCCAGGCCCAGACCGCCAAAGATCTCGTTCACACCGCCGAAGGTTTTCAGCGCGCCTGCCAAAGCTGCCCACAACGCTCCGCCGAACATTCCAAATAGGATTCCCAGAATGATGACCAAGGCGGGCGGCACGCTCGTATTTTGAAGTATACGCAGCATCCATGTGGCAAAGATGGATCCCAGGACCATTTGTCCTTCCACGCCGATATTCCACAAACCAGCCGCGAATGTGATCAACACCCCTGCGGTCGTCAACAACAACGGCGACCAGGTAATGAGGACGGATACAATATCATCCGAGGAGCCAAACGCACCGGTGACAATGCTCTTATATACCTGGAGAGGCGGCGCTCCGGCACCCATAATAAGGAGCGTCGTAATCAACAAGGCCAAAATCAGGGCGCCAGCCTGAAATCCGATATTAACCCAGATGCTGTTTTTCATGCACTTCTCCCGGAATCCAATTTATTCCAACCCATGCCGCCGATCAATTCCCCAAGTTTTTCCGTGGTCAACGATGCGGCATCCAGCGGCGGCGTCACCTTGCCGCTGAAAAATACAATGACCCGGTCACTGTATTGCAAAATCTCCTCCAAGTCCGAGGAAATAAATATGATCGACGTTCCCTGCTGGCAGCGCTCCTTCAGCTTGCTCCAAATATAAATAGCCGATTCAATATCCAAGCCGCGCGTCGGATGTTCCAACAAAATCAACGAAAGCGGAGTCCGCAGCAAGGCCAGCAAGGCGCGCTGTTGATTACCGCCGGAAAGTGACTCGACCGTGCTGGCCGGTGTGCCGCGAATGTTAAAAGATTTAATGCGCTCTTCCGCAAGTCTCCGGCCTTTATCCCCATCAATAAACAACCCTTGCGTCTCCTCGGCCAGCACAAAGTGTTCGGTCAACGTCAGGCCCGGGACCAATCCTTCCTCCATGCGCGAAGCGGGCAAAAACGAAACGCCGTTTCGTTTGTAGATATGATAGGAACGCCCGGTAAGTTCATGACTATTCACCAGAACTTTCCCATTCACCGGGCGGATCAACCCGCAGCAAGCCCGGACGAAAGGTCCTTGTCCGCTCCCCTCCATGCCAGCCACACCGATTACTTCTCCTGCATGAACCTCGAGGTTGATATCTGCCAGACGCAGGCGAATATCCTCCACAGCCAGATCGTGCAGCTCGAGCACCTT
>JBJKOR010000783.1:0-11717 GCA_046707185.1 Anaerolineales bacterium
GTTTGAGCCCGCTCGATTTGCTGGATCAATACTGGCGCGCGGCCAAGATCGAAGACGCGGACGCATTGCAAAAGCTGGCACAGGAAATCATTTCGCCGGATGAATAATTTCAATCTTTGGTAGCGTAGTCAACAAATCGGGACAAAACACACATAGCCAGCATGACTTGTCTTAACGTAGAATGATAGTGGAGAATGTTGTGACGATTATTGTCGCCGACACCACGTGCGGCCTGCCGCGTGAATTGCTCAAGGAGCGCGGTATCCCGCTGATTCCGCAAGATGTCATCTTTGGCAACGAATCATTTCACGATGATTCGGAGTTGGATACTGCGACATTCTTAAAGAAGCTCAAAGCCTCGGCCGCTTTGCCGAAGACCGCCGCGCCTGAGCCGCCACTTTATCATCCCATATTCGAGCAAGCTCAAGAAAACGATGAAAGTGTCGTCGTGGTTGCGCCGACATCAAAAGCCAGCGGAACATATCGCTCCGCGCAAACAGCCGCACAGGATTTTCCGCAAGCCGCTATTCGTGTTGTGGATACCTACACGATCGCGGGCAACCTCGGTTCACTGGTGCTGATGGCGGATCGATGGGCGAAGGCCGGCGCGAACGCTGATGAAATTGTCAGACGCCTCGCTGAAATGACCCCGCGTGGACGGATCTATTTTCTGGTGGATACACTCGAATATCTTCAAAAGGGTGGACGTATCGGCGGTGCAAAGGCCTTGGTGGGTGAGTTGCTGCAAGTCAAACCGATTCTGACGATTCGGGATGGTCAAGTGGAAGCCTTCGAACAGCAGCGCACCAAGAAACGCGCCCTGGCGCGTCTGATCGAGATCGTCGAAGAACAATGCCCGAAAACGGATGAGGCCTATTTATGCGTGATGCAGGCTGAGGCGTTGGATGAGGCTTGTAACCTCGCGACCCGCTTCCAGTCCAGGATGAGATGCGGAGAAGTTCCAATTTATGAATTGCCGCCTGCCATCGTCGTCCACGCCGGCCCCGGTGCGCTGGCGGTGGGCTTTTTTGTCTAATGGTATAATTTCGACGCTCTATTTGTTAATTCCCACGCTTGTGGTTTTGTAAGGAGAACTATGTCCGGTCATTCCAAATGGTCCACCATCAAACGCAAAAAAGGGGTGGCAGACGCCAAGCGCGGCGCGGTCTTCACACGGTTGACGCGTGAAATCGTCATGGCCGCGCGTGAAGGCGGCGGCGACCCTGAGTCGAATTTCCGTTTGCGACTCGCGGTGGATAAGGCGCGTGCCGAGAACATGCCGAAGGATAATATCGAGCGCGGCATCCGGCGCGGCACAGGTGAAGACAAAGATGCCGCGACCTTCGAAGAACTCATGCTCGAAGGTTATGGGCCGCATGGCTCGGCCATTCTCGTCTCGTGCGTGACCGATAATCGCAACCGTACTGTTGCCGATCTTCGCCACACGTTTGGGCGTGTCGGCGGTAACATGGCGGAAGCTGGCGCGGTAGGCTGGCAGTTCGATCACAAAGCCTATTTTTCTTTTCCTTCGGACCAAATGTCTTACGAAAAAGCGTTTGACCTCGGCGTGGTTGCCGGTGCGGACGATGTGGTCGATGGCGGCGAAACGATTGAAATCATTGGACCCGTGGAGGTCTTCAAAATGATTGGCGACGCGCTTCATCAAGCGCATGTCACGCCCGATGAAGCGGGTCTGCGTATGATCGCCAAGCAGGAACTGGAACTGGATGTGGATGCGACGCTTCAGGTGATGAGAGCGGTCGAGACGCTTGAGGACCTCGATGATGTTCAGGAAGTGTTCCATAACGTCAAACTCACCGAAGAAGCGCTGGCTGCCCTCGAAGCCGCGTAATGAAATGATATGTAGGGGCGCAATACATTGCGCCCCTACAATATTTAATGACCCTTGCATTAGGAATTGATCCGGGGACAGCTACAACAGGCTATGGGCTGGTCCGCATCACACCGGATGGCAGCCTGGTCGCCGTTAAATATGGCGTGATCACCACTCCAAAAGAATCCAGCGGCGCAGCGCGGCTGGAGATGCTCTACAGCCAATTGAATGATCTCTTAAAAGAAAACCATCCCGACACCGCCGCGGTCGAGAAATTGTTTTTTCAACGCAATATTACGACAGCCATCGCCGTTGGACAGGCGCGCGGCGTTGTGTTGTTATCGCTGCAACAGGCAGGGCTGGATGTGTTCGAATACACACCGAATGAAATCAAACAGGCCGTGGCGGGTTATGGCTCAGCTGACAAACGCCAGGTTCAGGAAATGGTGCGGACGCTTTTACTGCTGCCCGAAATTCCCAAACCGGATGATGCCGCCGACGCGCTGGCAGTTGCCATTACGCATTTGCATACGAAACGATATTAGGAAATAGTCGCTCAATCATTTGCAGTCGAATGAGCTTCCTGTAATTTCTCTTTGCGATGAACGGTTTCCGGCACAAATTGGTAAACGACCCATGCTCCCAGGAGACACAATATACCGGCAACTACAAACGGAAGGGAGAACGAATAGATGGCCAATATTCCGGCCATTAGGGGACCCAACGCAACACCCAAGCCAAAGCCCATCGTAATCAGACTCATTTGTCTTCCTTCCGCACCAGCTTTTGCTACATCACCCGCAACTGCAAACGCCGGAGCTGCGACGGCTCCGGATGCAAGCCCCTGGATGATTCGCAATACAATCAGGGACCCAAAGGAACCTGCATATCCGAGCAGCGCTGTAGATGGCGCCATCAGGATCAGTCCTCCGATGATCAAAGGCTTTCGTCCAATATGATCTGAAAGACGCCCCAGCGGTACCTGTGTAAACATTCGGCTGATCAATAAGGCGCTGAATGCGACGCCGAAGAGAAACGCGCTCATTCCCAAACGTGCGTTGAATTGATCCTCCAGTGTTGCCATCATGGAGAACCCGCCTGCCATGACGAAGGTTGCAAAGGAAGCGCCAATGATTCCGGCGCTCAATAGTTTGGGGTCGATGATTTGAATCTTGGTATGTTTTACTTTGGGCGCCTCATCAGGTTGTTCATGTACCCATAACTGCACAAGAATGATAGCGGTGACGATAAAGGCACATCCCACATAGAAAGCTGCGTTGAAACCAAAACTATCATACAACAATCCGCCCAGTAATGGCCCAATTCCAAGTCCAATCATGCGGCTGGTTGTGTAAATTCCCATGGATCCGCCGCGTGTTCCTTTTCGGCTGGAGCGCACCATCAGGGCCATGGCTGCTGGAATCGTGAGTGCTACGCCAATCCCTTGAAAGGATCGCAGATACAACAGATCAGAGAAGCGGGAAACAAACGAGAAGCTCAGAGTAGCAAGAGCCATTATAAATAAGCCGGCCATAATGAAAGGCTTACGGCTCCCAATCCGGTCAACCAGCGCTCCGGAGAAAGGCTGAAGGAAGGCATTGATGATGCCGTAGGCCGCAATCAAAACACCGACGCGCACCGTTTCGGGCCACGGCATCAGCGGTGATGGCAATTGGGTTACGAATAACGGGATTATTACGATGAGAATACTATTTCCAACCGCGTCTCCTAGACGCGCAGTAGAAAGAGCAAGAACTAAACGGTTCCCCCCGATTTTTTCAAGTTTTTCGAACATTGATTCTCCAACGATTAGATTTCCGGCTTTCTTCAGCGCACAAGCCATTTTGGCGTAGATTACAGACGACCTGGTTTGTTGGTAACTTACCGTATGGGATGATGGGCGGCTGGATGTGCGGAGTTACAGATTATAATTTGGAAATCGAATTTAAGAGCTTCTGGAAATACTGGCAGTCACGGCTTTGTCCAAGTCGCAATCTGGCCGCGAAGATATCAAGTCGTACAAATTGATATTGCAGAAGTGAAGGATGAAAACAAATCCGCCTTGACCATTTGTCAAGGCGGATGATTTTTTATTTGGAGAAGTTTAGGATGCGGGCGGAAGCGGGGGATTGGCAGCCGCTGGCGGTTCCGGTGCAGAAGCGCTCATGCCGGGACGCTGGATCGGCCGCGAGCCAAACACTGTCATCACCACCGCGCCCATCCCGACCATGCCAAGCAGGAATTCCGGCAGCCAGCCAATGCAAGGGATCAGGCCAAACGCGCCCACGACGAACATCAGCAGGAAAGTCCCGAGTCCTGCTGAAAGCACAGGCGCCCAGCTTTGATGAATCGCTTTTGCAAAGCGCTCGCCGATTTCCAGGCCAAGGGCGATGATGCCAAACATCCATGCCAGCACGATCAAGACCGCCCATACCAATATGGCAAGCAGAGCCACTGGAATTAGGATCAATGTGATTACCAACACTACAACCAGAATAACCAACGCAATCGGTGAAATGAAAGTAGTCAGCAAGCCAATGCCGCCAGCAATAGCTGGCTCGCTGATGATGGCTTGGGACACGCGGTCGAGTTGTGGCTGCAGGAAAATGGCAAGCAGCATCGCCAGCATGGCGAAGACAATCGCTGTTCCCAGTACACCGAAGGCCCGCCAGACTGGATTGAAGTTTGCTGCAATGCTGGATGGGGGAATGGGGACGTTCGGCGTAGGCGGGGTTTGAACGTTTGGCGATGGAACGTTGGTTACAATTTGCCCGCCGACCTGCGCACCTTCTGCGCGTTGCAGCGAGCCGCCGATGGTTGTCACGTTGCCGGCCACGAAGGATTTATTGCCCATGGTCATCAATCCGCCGATGACCACCGCATCGCCTGTGCTGGAACCATCCATTACCAGACTCCCGCCGATGACGACCACATTTCCTTTTACAGTC
Source organism: Anaerolineales bacterium (assembly GCA_046707185.1). GTDB lineage: Bacteria > Chloroflexota > Anaerolineae > Anaerolineales > Villigracilaceae > Fen-1038. The sequence continues at coordinate 4,783 of JBJKOR010000783.1, forward strand.
GCGTTTTCCTCGACCGTGACCTGTCCGCCAAAGACAACTAAATCGCCATCCAGCGTTTCGCCGCTCTTCAATGTAAAGTTCTGCCCGAAGACCACGCGGCCATCGAGATGACTGTTAAGAGCATAGGCCGGCGCAACAGGCAACAGCAAGAGAAGTAACATCGGAAGTGCGTACAAAAGTTTTTTCATAGATTTGCTCCTTGCGGCTTTCGGAAAAATTGCCAGAGGGTGAATCCTTCCAGCAGTCCGAGTCCACTTACCAAAAATAAAATTACAAGTAAAGCGAGCGGCGAGATGAAGTCCGACACAAGACGCAGGAAGACGTGGCTTATGTCGCTAAGCGCCTGAAGGGAAGTCAGAATAAAAAGGAAATAGCCTACGACGGCCATAAACCATTGGGCAGGTGAATTGATCAGTTCATTGATTGCCGGGCTGACAAACCAATAAAGAAGGGCAACGCCTGCCATCGCCAAAATGATGATCCCAACGATTTGACGCCGGCGTGCTGCTTTGCGATGTTCAATTAAGCGCGTCTCGAAGCGGGAAACGAAACCTGCTTTTGGCGAAACCATCCGCGTGGAATGCAATGCCAGATTCGATTCGGCAATGGCTGCGCAAGACGTGCACGTCTGCAAATGCGCTCGTAGTTCGCGCTCCTGTTCGATCGTAAGCTGTTGGTCTTCCAGGAGCCAATCTTCAAAAGGCCGGTGATTCATGGGGCCTCCTTTCGGGTTTGGGACGCAGATTTTTTTCCTGCCACAATCCAGCCAGTTCTCGCCGCGCCCGATGCAGCCGGGACTTGACCGCACTGACCGTCAGGTGCAGCGCCTCGGCGATCTCCGACTCGGGACAGTCATGCCAATAGCGCATGATGATCGCGGCTCGATCTGTTTCATCCAGGTTTCTCAACAAGGCTTGTATTTGTTCGCGTTGTTCGCTGTGCATCATTTCTGATTCAGGGTTGGGCGCATCGGCGTCCGGCAACTCCAAACTATTTTCATCTTCATCGGCATCCATCGAAACCATGGAGAATTTGCGGCGTCGCAAGCGGTCGATGCAATAATGTGCGGCAATGGACAAAAGCCAGGTTCCAAACGGGCGCTTCCGGTCGTAGCGCTGGAGATGTTGATACGCCCGCAGAAAGGTTTCCTGCGCCGCGTCCTCAGCAGATTCGGAATCACCTAACATGCGATAACACAAGTTGTATACATGTGTTTGATACGCTTCGACCAGTTTGGTGAAGGCCTCATCACTACCTTGTTGTGCCTGGTCCACCCAGACCATTTCTTCGTCCACTTTTCTCCTGATGGTTTGCTAATTTACTATACGACTTGAATCGAAGGAGGTTGCATGTTTTTTATGAAGGAACGACTACCTTTTTCGTGGATGGTTCGATCATCCCAATCAAGAAAATGCTGATCAGCGCAAAGAATCCGGCGGAGAAAAACAGAATCATATATCCATTCCACGATCCCGGAGCGGCGTTGTTGAATATATCCCATAACACGCCCGCGGCGCGCGCCAGCACACCGGCTCCCGCGGTCGCGAGATTCGTCAAGCCGAGATATTTGCCCGCTTCATCGGGCGGCGCCAGCTTATTGGCGAGAGTCCAGTTGGCGGTCAGGAAAAGACCGGCGCCCGCGCCGAGGATGCTGCCGAAGAGCAGAGTCATGCCTTGCGTGCGTCCGAACCACAGCAGAACCGATCCCAACGCTGTGACGATGCTGGCGGCGACCAATACCCGTCTCATGCCCCAACGGTCGATCAGCCAGCCGCCCGCCGCGGCAAAACCGATCAGGAAAATGGTGACGATGCCGAGCAAGATGCCGGTGTCGCGCGGCGGGTCGGCCACGTTCAGAACATCACGCAGGTAATTTTGTGCAAAAGCCTGGATGCCGTAAACGCCGAGCAGGAATACAAAGCGTTGGGCAATAAGCCACCAATACGCTGTGTTAGCACGGAAATCGATGTGGAATGAATCAAGCATCTCTTTCCACGGATTCGTCTTTGTGCGCGCGGACGGTTGCTCGGGAGTTCCAAAGATTGTGACGGAAGCGCTGATCAGCATGATGCCGATAATCAATGCCATTACCAATCCGGCGTATTGCGCTTGGGAACCAAGCAAAAGTCCTGTGACGATCACCGCCGCGGCGGCGCTGCCCATATCGATAAAAATCTTCAAGCCGCTGGCTTGTGCCAATTGCTCTGGCGGAATCACATCAGGCATCAAGCCTTGTGCCGGGCCGTGCGCGATGTTCGAACTTAATTGCAGTCCAAGATAGCCGATGAAGATCCAGGTCAACCCGCCGGCCCAACCGATGACCGCCAGAAATACAAAATCGAACAATGTTCCCAACGTGATCCACGGGCGGCGGCGTCCCCAACGTGAGGCCCAACTGTCGCTCAACGCACCGGAAAGCGGCTGGATGATGACGGCAATGACCAAGCCTACAGATGTGAGTAAACCAAGATAGGTATTCTTTTCGTCCCCCGGCACAATGTTTGCGATGACCGCTGGCAAAATGATTCCGTGCAACCCGTTCCACATGAAAGACAACCCCACCCAATATGTATTTACCACGATCATTTGCAGAAACGACACAGCTTTCTTCATACAAACATTCCTCTCAAATGCAGCGGCAGCAAAGGAGCGATATGTTCCATCATCATTCGCGCGGCGCGTTTGTCTTTTTCATCGGATGATAAACGATCCTCGATATTTAAATCATAGGCTTTGCCAAAACGAAGATATAGCTCTCCATATGATTCATAGATTCCGACCGGCTCGAACCTCAGGCCCTGGGCAGCAAGCAGCAAACCGAATCGTCCCGCGCCGGAAGCGGGCATCGTTAAAACACCGCCGACTTGATCTCCGCCCTCCGGCGCAAGGCCGATGATTGCATCTTTGTTTTGACTTGCAAAATCCAGGACAGCTCGTACCGATGCGGCGCGCGCTTCGACATCTTTCACGCGCGGCGGCATGGGAGGCATCGTCGTGAATCCATAGACGCTTGCGCCGCGCTTCAAGAGAAAGCGCGATAGTATCATCCCCAGCGGCGCGTACCATTTGCCAGGATAAGTCAACTCGCCAGTGATGATCCAATGTATATCGAGGGGAATAACCGAGGAGATGGCAATAGCCATCCATTGTGCCGCGAAACCGGGACGATGATAATGATTGATGGTGATCACATATCCGCCATTCGATGGAATATTATCTTTGCCGGTAATTTTTAACGGTGGGGTTAGTTCTGCGATGCAATCTTGCGCATCTTTTTGAAAGTTGCGATGACGTAGAAGGATCACGTCTCGAAATAGCCTTGTAATCGTTTTGTATGAATAAGAATAACTTGGATAATCTATCGCCCGCATAAATCAAATACGCAGGGGCGAAGCACGCTTCGCCCCTGCACATTATTTGTCGTCCGCCAGTGACCCGATGGCGCGTAATAGACCCAGCACCAGCACGCCCAATTTCAATCCTTCACCCGTGGTGAGTGCCGTTTCGCGTTCGCCCTTTTCGGCGCGACGATTGAGAAGCATCGCTGCCATCAGACCGGTTACGGCCCCAATCAAGGCGCCAAAGATTAAAGTTCGTCCCTTATTCATGATGCCATTCCTTTCCGATTGCGTTTGATCATTTTTTGTACCTGCGATTTGAGCAACTCAGCAAACCTCGCGGGTTTGACGACCATTCCTGCGCCGCGTTGGATGTAGCCTTCGACTCGATAAATCACCTGTTGCGCTTGGTATGAGTAAGGCGGAATCAAACCGGTCAGCCGAGCAAGCAGGTAAACCAGCGCGAATAAAATAGCAATGACGATTATCCCGATCGACAACAATGGCAGAACCAGCCAGATGATCGAGATCGCCGTCCAACGCGCTACATCGCCATTGTCGTGAAACGTCGAAATGCTGGTGAGAACGATGATGGCGATGAACAGGAGAACTGTAAGTAGGATGGGGAGCAGGATCTGGAGCCACATCTGTCTGCGGTGTAATTGATAGGATGGATGATCCTGGTGGAAGGGTGGTTTCGATTTCATTGTTTCTATTTTAACATAAGTAGGGGCACAGCGTCACTGTGCCCCTACAATTCTTTGGAAGCCCGACCGATTATCTTTTATCTTCGATTGCGCAGGAACGTTGGAATATCCAGATCGTCGCTGTTGTAGGTCGAAGGTAAAGAGGAAGCGGACCTGGATTCCGCCGATGGTCTGAGTTCCGCACCGACGCTGACCGATTCGCTGGAGCGAATGAAATGTGCGGGGGCGCTGGCCGGTTTCTCGGTCCGGGTGGTGAGGCGTTCGAGTGCGCGCCGCGGCACGCCGCTTCGTTCGAAGCCCGTCGCAATCACGGTAACGCGAATCTCATCGCCCATGTCGGGATCGATAACTGCACCGAAGATCAGGTTGACATCCGGGTGGGCAGTCTCGCGGATGATGGCCGCGGCCTGATTGACTTCGAAGAGAGTCATGTTTGGCCCACCAGTGACATTGAACAATACACCACGCGCACCGTCGATGGTGATGTCGAGCAATTGACTCGAGATGGCCTGTTCGGCGGCCGTCTTGGCGCGGTCTTCACCGGAGCCGCGGCCAACGGCCATGAGCGCCGCGCCGCCTTCGGACATAATGGCGCGCACATCGGCAAAATCGAGGTTGATGAGGCCGGGGACGGTGATCAATTCGGAGATGCCTTGAATGCCCTGGTGCAAAACTTCATCGGCCATGCGGAAGGCATCCTGCAGGCTCGACTTCTTATCAGCAAGTTGAAGCAGACGATCGTTCGGAATCGAGATGAGGGTGTGCGCATGTTCCTTCATCTTTGCGATGCCGGACTCAGCGGCTTGTGAACGCCGTCCGCCTTCGAAGGTGAAAGGACGAGTCACAACGCCGATGGTGAGCGCGCCGCATTCCTTCGAGACTTGGGAGACGATCGGGGCCGCGCCGGTGCCGGTTCCACCGCCCATGCCGGCAGTGACGAAGACCATATCCGCACCTTTAAGTACATTATAAAGTTCATCCGCAGACTCTTCCGCGGCCTTGCGTCCAATTTCGGGATCACCGCCCGCGCCGAGTCCGCGCGTGAGCTTGTCGCCGAGTCGCACGCGGATGGGTGCTTTGGAAAGAGTCAGCGCTTGTGCATCGGTGTTCGCCGCGACGAATTCCACGCCTTCGATTCCTTCCTCGATCATGCGGTTGACCGCGTTCTGTCCACCGCCGCCCACGCCGATTACTTTGATGCGCGCAAAGGTTTCAACGGGTTGATATTTTTTAGTCGGGTCCATTGGTTCCTCCATGGTTCAATAAATCATCCTTATCATCATTAGTTTCCTGGAGAACATGGCAGTGATTTTAACACCATGTTCTTTTTTTGAGGAGGTTTGCAAGAGACGAGTTATCCACAGGACAATGTCCATAGGTTGTAACAACGCGCACAATTGCAAGTCTCATCCATCGCGCTGAGCGGAGTGACATTTATGTCACGGAGTCGAAGCGCTTGTTGATGTCCTTCGACTTCACTGTGTTCCGCTCAGGGCGATAGGTTACGGCAATAATCTCTTCAACCAATCTTTTGCTTTACCAAAATTCATATTGCTCTCTCCTTTCGAGCGACGCGGTTTGTGCGGCTTAACAGTATTCAATTCATGATCGTGCATAGTCAATGCCCAATGCAATAATCCAATGCTGGTTGAATAGGCCGGGGAATTCAATCGATCCACCAGGCCTTTGAGATTCTCCGGTTGTGCGGTGCGGACGTGCATGTTCAATACTTCGCTGGCCACGCGCTGGATGCCGGGCAACGCGCTGGTGCCGCCGGTCAAGACCATCCCGGCGGGAAGCAGGCCATCATAACCGGAGCGTTTGATCTCCTGCATGATCAGGGCAAACATCTCGCTGGTGCGCGCTTCGATGATGTGTGCCAGGTCCTGGCGGTTGATCTGGACCGGATGATCTTCACCGAATGGGCGAATGCTGAAATATTCCTCCGCGCCGATCTCCGCTCGGACAGCATGTCCCTGTTGCTTCTTGATATCCTCGGCTTGTGCCACCGCCAATCGCAGCCCATGTGCGATATCTTGTGTAATGTGATTGCCTCCAACCGCGAGCACCATCGTATGCCAGACGTTGCCATCCACATAAATCGCAAGGTCGGTCGTCCCGCCGCCGATATCGCAGACGGCCACGCCCATTTCTCTTTCCTGCTTGGTCAACACCACTTCCGCAGAAGCCAGCGGATTCAAGACAAAGCCTTGGATTTCGACTCCAGCCGAGCCAACGCATTGCCGCAAATTTTCCACGGTGGCTGCCGCAGCCGTGATGATATGTGCCTCCACCTCGAGACGATAACCGTGCATGCCCACCGGCGTGCGGATGCCTTCCTGTCCATCCACGCTGCAGCCGCGTTGGATCACATGGATGATCTCGCGGTCATGCGGAATGGCGATTGCCCGCGCCTGATCCAAGGCGTGCATCACATCCATCGCATCGATGACTCCGCCGGGGATGGCGATGGCGCCGCGGCTGTTCACCGACGAGACGTGTCCGCCTGCCAGGCTCACTAACGCGGAGCCGATCTCCAGCCCGGAGGTCTGCTCGGCGCGTTCCACCGAATGGGTGATTGCCTGCGTCGCCGCGGCGAGGTCCACGATCACGCCTTTGCGAATTCCATCTGACGGCTCGATGCCCACGCCGAGGATGCGAATCGAATTCTCATCCTCGATGCGTCCAACGAGGGTGCAGATTTTGGTCGTGCCTACATCAATGCCTACAACTATCTCTTCCATAATCATTGACTCAAACGATAGTATGGTTCGTTCGGATATTGAACGTTGACGAATACGGGATAAACACCGTGTTGGAGTAATGAGTTCACCAATGCCTGATAAACGCGCAATCTCATGTTCATTTCTTTTGAATCGCTTCCAAAATA
>JBJKOR010000784.1:0-3177 GCA_046707185.1 Anaerolineales bacterium
CTATATCAAAGTGGAATTGTCCGCGAGATGTATTTCCGTCAGGACCGCTCCGAGGCGGTGCTGATTTTGGAATGTACCAATGGTTATGAAGCACAACAAATCTTGGATAGGTTGCCGCTCGTGCAGGCAGGATTAATCCGCTTCGAAGTAATTCCCCTCCTCCCCTATCCGGGGTTTGAACGACTCTTCGAAAAGTAAACAAATTCTATTTCCGCCTCACGGCGGGATTTTTTATTCGATTATGGCGTGCTATAATAGCCATGGGGATAGCCAATCATCATTCACGCGCTTCGACAATTCAAACATTAACGGTATTTGCACCTTGTCGGTTTCACATAAAAAAGGAGGCTGACATGTCCAATCGCTTATTGATTATCCTGCTGGCGCTGGGATTTTTGGTCTCCTGCACCCAGGGAACACCGCCCGCAACTGAAACGCTGACCCCGATGGCGCCTACATCAACTTACACGCCCGTGCCCACATCGACAGTCACGCCCTACCCGCCTGACGTTCTGGCATTTTATCGTCTGGGAATCAAGTACCAAACCACATCGGATTGGTCCACGCTGGACTTACTCACTCCAGAAGCTGTTTTAGCGTTGCGAACCATGGATGTCAATGGAAACCCGACCAGCTATCAGTCAGGCATTCAGCAACTTGCGCTGAACCAACCCTTGGATGACGCAAGGTCCGGAGATAACGTCAGCATCACCGTTGACTATGCCATCGCCCTCAATACGGTTGACCAACCCCTTCAATTCCGTTCGCAAAAAGGCGACATCGGTACCAGCACGATAGATATCTTCAATGTTATAAACGGTACGCCGGAACTGGTTCAATCCATAGAGCACAAAGGCAGAGTGAATAACAGCGCGGGCCTCAATCCAAAAGAGTTCAGCGTTGATTTGACGGCGCTCAAGAAATCGTCGCCTCTGCTTTCCAAAGTCGGGCAAAGCCGCCAGCCCAAAATGCTTTTGGCATTTTTCTACACATGGTATTCATTGAAAGATTGGACAAGCGATTGGTTGAGAGATACGCCTGCTACTCGTTATGCATCGAGCGATCCGCAGGCCATGACGCGCCAGGTTGAACAAGCTCAATCGGCAGGCATCGATGGGTTCGTTTCATCCTGGTGGGGACCGAACAGTACCACAGATCAAAATCTAAAGTCGCTGCTTGCCATTGCGCAACAGAAAAATTTCAAGGTCAGCATTTATTTCGAAACGCTTGCCGGACCAAATGAAAGTCCATTGGATGCGTCGCAGATCCAGAAATGGCTTGCTTATTTCATCAAGAACTACGGGGATCATCCTGCTTTCATCAAAGTGGACGGCAAACCGCTGATCGTCGTTTGGGCCTCGGCTGCCGTGCCGTTGGATACATGGAAGAGCATCTTCGCCTCTCTACACGACCAGGGGCTGGATGCCGTTTATCTGGCCATGGGCTACGACCTGAACAACCTCGAAGTATTCGATGGCCTGCACGATTATGGAATCTTCACCTATAAAGACCTAACTCAAACATATCTCTCCACATCCAGCGCCGTGCGAAATTATTCATAGCTGGCCGATCAGACCACGCAACAGATTTGGGTCGCGACTGTCGAGCCTGGATACGATGAACCCAACATTCCCCGACGACAAGGTTTGGCGCAAGATCGTAAAAACGGCGACTTCTACCGCTCCACGTGGGAGGCAGCCATCCAAAGCAATCCTGATTGGATTTTCATCACTACGTGGAACGAATGGTGGGAACACACGTACATCGAACCCAGCAAATTGTACGGGGATACGTATTTGCAGATCACACATGAGTATGCAGAAAAATGGAAGGAAAAGTAAAAGCGATCGTTCCGAAGGAAACAGGATTTGGAGGAGGTGTCACGGAGTGACGGTAGGGGCTCAATGGGATAAATCCTGCGGCTGGAAGCAAGGCTGATAATCCGAGCCGAGGATCACGCGATATTGAATCGGTCCGACTGCATTGGGAATGGTCTTGATTGTGGCGGAAGAAAGACCAAGATTGGTCAAGATCACATTGCGTGCATTCGGGTCTTGTGTTTTGGTCATGTCGATCAGGACCGTCGTGGAATAATTCTGTTGGTCGGCGTTGGCAATCGACGTTTGATAACCGGCGTAATTGAGTCGATTCGCGGCGAGGGCATCCAATCCTTTTGTGGATGTTCCGTTCTCCACTTCGATGTTGATCGCATCGCGTCGAGTCGAAACGGACGAGAGTGAGGTGGCTTGCGTGAGGAATTGTTGCAGCGACGGCTGGTTCGGCAAAAGCACATCCGCGCCATCCGGCGTCGTCCACGGCGTGACATATGGCGGGCGAATGTAATAGCCGCGGATGTTGGCGTTGGTCAACTTGGGAGCGTAGAGCGCCAGCTTCAAGATGTCAGCCAGCCCGAGGTCGGTGGTGATCGTGGAGGAGAAGTCGTTATATAGCTGCGGGATGTGAGTTAACGTGTTCGTCTTGAGCGCCTGTGAAAATATCGCGCGCAATACTTCCTGCTGACGGCGGCTGCGGTCGAAATCACTCGAGGCTTCGCGCGAGCGCGCATACCACAAGGCGAGATTGCCATCCATGTGGTCTACACCGGACTGAACTGTATATTCCGCCCAATTATTCGGATCGTTCGGATTGGCGCCCGGATCGATCAGCCGCCAATCGGTATATGGGCACGCCACCGGCACATCGACGCCGCCGAGTGTATCCACAATTTTGCTGAAGCCGCTGAAGTCCACCATTGCCATATGGTCGATGCGCAGGCCGAGATTGTACGCAATCGTATCGCGAAGCAGCGCTGCGCCGCCGCCCGGATAACTTCCAACGCCAAACTCATAGGCGGTGTTGATGCGCTGCATTCCAACCGTTGGGATATACACCCACAAATCGCGCGGGATGGAGATCATCGAGACCTGTCCATCGTCCGGCCACAAGATCACCGCCACCAGCGTATCGGTGCGAAAGGATGTCGGCGAACCCTGGTCGTGGCCGATCAACAGGAAGTTGATCGTATTGGCATCGTTCAAAGCCGGAATGGGAGTAACACTCATGTCCGGCGCAATAGCTGGTGGCACAGCTGCGGTTGGAAATAAGGAACTCAAGTCAACGGTTGGCGCGGGATGCAAAGGAGGAACCGGGGTTGGTGAAGATGTGGCGGTGGGAAAG
>JBJKOR010000785.1:0-3473 GCA_046707185.1 Anaerolineales bacterium
AAGCGGATGCGGGCTATGGCCGCTCGATGCAGTGGATTCGCATCGAACGCTTTTGGCAGGGAAGCTATCCCAAAGTTCAGATGACGTCTTATCAGCCCATGTTGTGCCAGCAATGTCACAACGCTCCTTGCGAACCGGTTTGCCCGGTATTTGCAGCGGTGCACAGCCAGGCAGAGGATATAAATCTCCAGGTTTATAACCGTTGCGTGGGTACGCGTTATTGCGCCAACAATTGCCCGTATCAAGCGCGGACCTTCAACTGGCGCGATTATACGGACGCAAGAATTGATCCGGCATTGGCCACGCTTCAGAATCAGCTGAATCCCGATGTTACCGTTCGTCGACGCGGCGTGATGGAAAAATGCACCTTCTGCATCCAACGCATCAACGCGGCGGAAATTAAAGCCGCCTCGGAGAATCGTCAAATCAAAGACGGGGATGTGGTTCCGGCTTGTGCGCAGGCCTGTCCGGCTGATGCTATTACTTTTGGACGTGTGGATGATCCCAATAGCAAAGTCAGCCAGAAGATGCGTGAAAGTCGTGGTTTCATCGCTCTCGAAGAACTTGGCACGTTGCCGAGAGTGACTTACTTGAAGGGAGGTTCCTCTCATGGCAGCAATGGCTAAAGCAATACAACCCGCTCAAGCTACAGATAAGGAAGAGCTTCGCCAGGATTTGTTGTTCGATCCGCGTCCGCGCCGCGAGATCAATGACATGGTTGTCGAAGCAATGCAAACCACCAACTGGAAGTTTTGGGTCATCACGATTTTCCTGGCTTTGTTTGTTATCGTTGGTTTGTTTGGCGTTTGGGGATACCTGATTTTGAACGGCGTAGGCGTGACTGGCGTTAACCGGCCGGTCTATTGGGGCGTCTTTCTCGCTGATACCGTATTTTGGATCGGCATTAGCCACACAGGTGCTTTTGTCTCGGCTTTGCTGCGAGTCTTCAAAACGGGATTTCATCATGCGATCACACGCCTGGCAGAATTTATGGCGGTGTTTGGCATCATCCAGACCGGTCTGAGCGTGTTTTTTCACATGGGCCGTGTCTGGCTTGCTTACTGGATGGTGCCCATTCCGATTGAACGCAGCATCTGGCCGGATTTCCATTCGCCGTTGATGTGGGATTTCACGGCCATTACCACCTATATGATCGTCAGCGCTCTCTACCTGGCCCTGCCATTGATCCCGGATTTGGCCATGATGCGTGACCGTTCAACGGGTTGGCGCAAAACGGTGTACCGGATTTTGTCTGTTGGCTTTCGCGGCACGGAAGCAGAATGGAAGCATTTGCGCGCCGCGATCAAGATTTTTGCCTTTGCCATGATCCCTGTGATGGTTTCGGTGACCACGGTTGTCTCCTGGGATTTCGCCATGGCGAGCCGACCAGGTTGGTCTTCTACTGTCTTTGGGCCGTTCTTTGTGATCGGCGCGTTCCATTCAGGAGTGGCCGCCTTGGTCGTTATCCTGGTCCTTGTCCGCAGCACGATGAAAAATATGAAATACTTTATCCGCCCCGAAACGTTCGATGCCTTGGGAAAATTGATGTTGATCATTTCGATGGGCTGGGCTTATTTCTATTTCAACGATTATTTGGTGCCGTGGTATGGCGGCAATTCATTGGATAAGCTGTTGCTCAAATTTCATGAGATGGGCCCATTCGCATTCATGTTCTATGCGATGCTGATCTTCAATGCGGTCCTCCCGTGGGCCTTGCTGTGGAACAAAAAGATCCGCCGGACGCCTTGGGCGATGTCTATTATTGCTTTGCTCATTGTAGTCGGAATGTGGTTCGAGCGCTTCGTGATCGTGCCCGGTTCGCTGACCATTTCGACAGATCCCTTCAGCTGGCAAATCTATCAGATAAGCTGGGTGGAGATCTCCCTCACGTTGGGTACACTGGCTTTCTTTGCATTGCTTTATCTGCTGGCTTCACGCTTCCTGCCATTTATCTCCCCTTGGGAAGTGCATGAAGGTCAAGAATCTCGCAGCATTCGCAAAGTTGGCAAGGCAACCTTGCCAACAGTCAGTGATCTGGATTAGTTGGATTGAGAGGAATGAATATGTCTGATGACACGATGACTCTTCTGGCTCTGTTTCAAGAAGTTGATCCCGCCTCGGACGCCGTGGAAAAGCTGCGTGAGCTGGGCGTGAAGGACGATCAAATGAATGTAATTTCCGCTGTTCCTTATAAGGAAGAAATCCTCAGTCGTCCGAAGGTACACACGCACATTCCAGGTATTGCCCTGGTGGGTGCGCTTACCGGTTTTTCCCTGGCAGTATTCCTGATTTGGGGCGTTCCTGTCTTATATCCGTTGGAGGTTGGCGGCCAGCCGATGTTTCCCGTCCCTCCACTTCTGGTGGTGGGGTTCGAATTGATCATGTTGATTATGCTGACAGCCACTTTTCTGGGTGTGTTTGTGGACAGTAGTTTGCCTACGTACAAACCCCAGTTGTACACTCCGGAAGTCAGTGATGGAAAGATTGCTGTTTTTTTCAATTGCCCGGCTGATATGCAATCGAAGCTTGAAAACGTCATGCGATCCTTAGGCGCCGAATCAGTCAGAGCGGTGGAGGCGTGCGAGCTATGAAGTCAACTAGCAGTTTGGGGACTGTCCTGAAGCGCTTTGGAATTCTGCTTGGTATAGCAGCAATCCTTTTTGGGATCATCATGTTGTTTGGCATGGATGTGATCAAAATTCAGTGGGTTAGCTTCATGGGACTGCAGCCCTCCTATGTGCAGATGGAGAATCCGCTTCCGGTCGCGACCGAATCGATTCCGATCGATGGGCCAGCTCTTATTCCGAATATGGGGGCGCCGAAGAATCCGGTTCCGGCAGATCAGGTGTCGCTGGCGCGCGGGGCGGAGCTTTTCCAGGTTACATGCGCTGTGTGCCATGGGGCGGATGGTAAAGGCGATGGAACGGTGGCAACCTATCTCCAGAACAAGCCTGCCGATCTCACCAGTCCAGCAGTTCAATTCCTGAGTGACGGCGCCATCTTTCTGACGATCACCAACGGTATGCCTGGCTACATGCCATCCCTCAATGAGAATCTGACTGTTCGTGAACGCTGGGATGTAGTGAATTTCGTTCGGACGCTTTCGAATTCATCTTCGGCTGCCACGACACCGGCAGCGACCTCCTCTTCCACCGGTTCTTCGGCCACTGGAACGCCATCGAGTAATGTCTCCAGTACCGCCACATCAATGGCTACAGCAACGACAAGCGGAGCTTCCCAGACTGCAACCGAGACAGAGACGACACAGCAGGCGGCGGCTCGCCCCTCGAATCCAGGAGGGCCTGGCGATGCGATCAACCTGACAGGTGATCCGGATGCTGGGCAGCAGGTATTCGTGACGAACTGTCAATCCTGTCATGGAGCGGCGGGGAAGGGTGGCATAGCGAATCCCGGTTCGGACGATGGAACGGTACCGCCCTTGAATCCAATCGATCCGACGATTGCGAACTCGG
>JBJKOR010000786.1:0-2897 GCA_046707185.1 Anaerolineales bacterium
CGCTTAGTACGACCGCCGAATCCAGCAGCAACGTTTGTTTCGCTTGATGAAGATTCGATAAAAGATATCCCTGGGATTGTCAAAGTTTTTCAACGCCGCAACTTCATTGGAATAATCACTGAACGTGAAGAAGGAGCCATCCAAGCCGCGAAACAGCTCAAAGTCAATTGGCAGGAAGCGAATGCCTATCCGCGCCCGGATGACTTATTCATTGCTTTGCGAAATCAGCCGACCGAAGATAGCGTTCTCGTGGATAAAGGCGATTTCAAAAAAGCATTCGCAAGCGCGGCAAAGCAAATACATTCCACGTATTACCAGCCGTTTCATGCGCACGCTTCCATCGGACCTTCGTGCGCCGTGGCGGATGTCAGAGGCGATCAAGTTACGATTTGGGCAAGCACGCCGGGACCTTATCCACTCAGTAGCGCAATTGCCCAATTGCTCAATCTTCCACCGGAAAACGTGCACTTGATTTTCATGGAAGGTGCAGGCAGTTATGGACAGAACGGCGCCGATGATGTCGCCGCGGATGCCGCGATTCTTTCCCAAGCAGTTGGGAAACCCGTGCGCGTTCAATGGACGCGCGAGGACGAATTTATCTGGGAACCGAAATCGCCCGCCATGGTGATGGAAGTCCGTGGCGGGTTGGATGCACAAGGAAATGTGATCGCGTGGGATTATCACGTTTGGTCGCCGTCCCATGTGGCACGCGCAAGATTCGCGGGTCAATTGGTAACGGCTCAATTACTTTCGGGTCAACCCGCGCCGCAGTCCCGCTTCTCTTTCGGCGCCGAACGCAATGCCCCGACGAATTATGCATTCCCGGTTCAACGTGTGACCGTTCACTATCTACGTGATTCATTATTACGCGCGTCATCGTTCCGAAGTTTGGGCGGCGCGGAAAATACTTTCGCCAATGAATCTTTCATGGATGAATTAGCTTCTGAGGCGGGAGTCGACGCCGTCGAATATCGTCTGCGCTACTTAACTGAACCGCGCGAGCGGGAAGTTTTGGAGACCGCCGCAAAGAAAGCGAATTGGCAAACGCATCCATCGCCGCATATAGATAAGTCTCAACTGACAGAAGGACGCGGTGTTGCCTTCGCACGATACGAAAATGATCAGGCTATTGTGGCTTGCATTGCCGAGATACAAGTAGATCGAGTCACCGGCATTGTAAGAGTTAAACGCGTCGTGGTCGTGCACGATTGCGGTTTGATCATCAACCCCGATGGCGTGAAAAATCAAATCGAAGGAAATGTAATTCAATCGCTCAGCCGCGCTCTCAAGGAAGAAGTGAAATTCACAGAAGCGCGCATCACGACGAAAGATTGGGAAACTTATCCGATCCTGACTTTTTCAGAAGTTCCGGAAATCGAGATTGAACTGATCAACCGTCCCGACCAACCCGCGGTTGGAGCGGGTGAACCTTCGACAGTGACAACTGCCGCGGCGGTGGCGAATGCCATCTTCGATGCGACCGGCATACGCCTGCGGCAGATTCCATTTACACCGGAACGCGTCTTGGCATCTTTGGCTGACAATAAATGATGAAAGCTAAATCGGCGAGGAGGCGATGAACGCTTCTTCCAACCATCGTTCAATATCCCGTCAACAAAAAGTAGAGAATGCCTCGGATTCGCTCCACTCATAGAATTTCGGTTTGAAATAACTGACCTTGAAAAAACCATGACCTTGAACATGCCGAGCATAGTTTGCTTGACAATCCCCTCCACGTCTAGTAAAATCACGGGCGCTTAACAATAAAATATCTGGCCGAGATAGCTCAGTTGGTAGAGCACGCGACTGAAAATCGCGGTGTCCACAGTTCGATTCTGTGTCTCGGCACTCTCGGTCAGCAACAAGGCCGACCTTGCGGGCGTGGTTCAGTGGTAGAACGTCTCCTTGCCAAGGAGAAGGTCGTGGGTTCGAATCCCATCGCCCGCTCTGAAATGAGGATTGCCAATCAGCAATCCTTATTTTATAATGATTGAGAAACATGGCGTCGTGGCCAAGTGGTAAGGCAAGGGTCTGCAAAACCCTCATCACGGGTCCGAATCCCGTCGACGCCTCTAACAATGCTTTAACAAGCTCAGCACAAGCATTAGACTGGTGATTGACAATTTGCGCCGCGCGGCGCATTTTGTTTTCCAAGGAAACTCTCAAGGGAACGCTGCTTCAAATGCAGTAATGATTTTATCCCAGATTACGTTCAGCTCGTTGTCGATTGTTTGGAACTCTGGATGAGCCTCATGCCACTTAATCGAATGGCGCACACCTTCCGCCCATTTGACTTCGCAACGAAAGTCGGGGACAAAACGCTTGATCTTGGAATTATCAAAGGCGATGCTGTTGGCTTTATCGCCGATCAAACTGCCGACGGCTTGATCCCAATACGCGGCAATCAAATCCGAAGGGATATGAATCACGTTCGGTTCCAGGCCGAGAGCTTGGTACACTTCGAGATAAATTTGATTCCACGATAAAACTTCATCCGACGTAATGTGAAACGCCTCGCCGATTGCCTTTTGATTCCCCAACAAGCCGACCAGCCCTTTGGCAAAGTCAGCGTTCCATGTCATAACCCATAGCGAGGTGCCGTCGCCGGGAATGATGACTTTTTTTCTGCGCTTCATGCGTTCGATGACCGTCCACGGATGCGCCCAACTATTTACGCACAGCGGAACCTGCGACGGTCCATACGTCAACGATGGCCGAATGATCGTCACTGGAAAATTCTCCTCACGATAGGCTTTCATCAAGCGTTCTTCACAAGCGATCTTATCGCGTGAATATTGCCAGAACGGATTCTCGAGCGGCGTCTCCTCGGTGATGAGATAATTCTGAACCGGCTTTTGATAGGCTGAAGCCGAGCTGATGAAAACGAATTGATCGGT
>JBJKOR010000787.1:0-5314 GCA_046707185.1 Anaerolineales bacterium
CAAGAATACATGAGGCGCCTATGTATCACTTCGATTGGAGTATCTTTTGGCAATATATCTGGCCCCCCACTGCCTTTCAAGATCCCTTGATTCGCAATGGTCTGATCGTTACGATCACGGTCAGCATCCTGGCACAAGCGCTGGGCGTGGTGCTCGGCTTGCTTGCAGCATTGGGCAAAATGTCGAAATTCCCATTGTTTCGCTGGCTTGCTGAAGTCTATATTTGGTATTTTCGCGGCACGCCACTACTTGTCCAAATGATGTTGCTCTTCTTTGGATTGGGGGTTACCCATATTTATGATTTTCCCGATTTGTTGATCGGAGCGGTCACGATTTCAGGAGCAATTCAAGCCGGGCTGCTCGCTTTGGGAATCAATGAAGGTGCTTATATGGCTGAGATCATCCGCGCCGGAATCGAATCAATCGATCCGGGACAAATGGAAGCCGCAAAGTCGTTGGGTATGACCTACGGCCTTTCCATGCAGCGCATCATCCTGCCGCAGGCCGCCAAAGTCATTATTCCACCCCTGGGAAATGAATTCAACAACATGATGAAGACTACATCCTTGATGGTGGTTATTTCGGCGGGAGAATTATTTTTTGGATTCGAGCAAGTTAATGCCCGTCTCTTCAAACCTTTTGAATTGTTCATCGCGGCTTCGTTGTATTATCTGGAATTGACGACGATCTGGTCGTTTATTCAGGCATGGATCGAATCCAGTTTGGGCGAACGAAAAGGAGCGGAACGCGGCCCCAGCATGATGGAACGCATCTTCACCGGCGGTAGCGGGAAAGGAGCGCGCTGATGGCTGCTCCAAGCACAAAACTTGCAGACGGCAACATCATTGTCAAAGCGGAAAAAGTCAATAAGTATTTCGGTTCGTTGCACGTATTGAAGGATATCGACATCGAAGTGCGCAGGAACGAAGTAGTGGTTATCATCGGACCATCGGGTTCCGGGAAAAGCACTTTCCTGCGCTGCATCAACCATTTGGAAAAGATCAACAGCGGGCACATCTACGTCAACGGGCACATGATCGGCTATCATGACCGCGGCGGTAAATTGGTGGAGGACAGCGAGCGGAATATTGCGCGTCAACGCGCCGAGATCGGCATGGTATTCCAACGCTTCAACCTGTTCCCGCACCTGACCGCCATCGAGAATATCATCGAAGCGCCAACCCGCGTTCGAAAGCTCCCAACAGATCAGGCACGCGCCGAGGGTGAACGATTGCTGACACGCGTCGGTCTGGCCGACAAACGTGATAAGTATCCCAACCAACTTTCCGGCGGACAACAGCAGCGCGTTGCCATCGCAAGGGCACTGGCCATGAAACCCAACCTGATGCTCTTCGATGAACCAACTTCCGCCCTCGACCCGGAAATGATCGGTGAAGTGCTGGATGTGATGAAGGAACTGGCTCATGAAATGACGATGGTTGTCGTTTCGCATGAAATGGGATTTGCGCGCGCCGCTGCCAATCGAATCGTGTTCATCGACAATGGACAGATCATCGAGCAGGCTGCACCCGATGAATTCTTTGCACATCCAAGCTCCGAGCGGACACGTTTGTTCCTGAGTCAAATTCTCCACTGAGTTTCTCGAAAGTTCAACAGCAAAGTCCCTGGATTTTTCGGGGACTTTTTTATTGATCATCTCAAGGCTCGGCTCAAAAAGAGTATACTCAGCCAACCTTATTTGCGCAGGAATGTTTTCATGGATAACTTGAATTTACAATTCGAAAAAATTCGCCAGTCGCAGACCGTGGCCATGACCGACCGCATCCTTGCGATTAAAGCCAGCGGGAAAGAGATTGTTGGTTTACAAGTCGGCGACCCGGATTTTGGGACTCATCCTGCGATTGCAGATGTGGCATTCAAAGCCATGCAAGGCGGGCTGACGCATTACGGCCCTTCACGCGGCTACCCGGACCTTTTGGCGGCAATTGCAAACAAGCTGACTCGCGACGAAGGCGTTGCCTACGACCCCGCTTCCGAAATTATTGTTACGCACGGCGGCATCCACGCTTATTATCTGGCAATGCAATCCATTTTGAATCCCGGCGATGAGGTCCTGGTCCCCGATCCTTCATGGGCAACCCATTCCAACATGGCAATCATGCTGCGCGGAAATGTCGTCCGCGTACCTGCGCCGCCGGAAAACGGTTTCATTCCATTTTTTGAGTCGTGGGAAAAGACGCTGACAAAGAAAACAAAAATCATTGTGCTGAATTATCCCTCCAACCCAACAGGCGCGTATCCTTCAAAAGAATATCTGCAGCGACTACAAGATTTTGCCGCGCGAAATAATTTGTGGATCGTAAGCGATGAAGTTTACGGAAGTCTGTATTATGGCGAACGTCCCACTTCGGCGGCGGCGCTCGATGACGCAAAAGAAAGGACGCTGCTCGTAAATAGTCTATCCAAATCTTATGCAATGACCGGTTGGCGCGTGGGATTTTTAGCGGCGCCCAAGGCGGTTATTGATAACGCGTTGAAGGCTGGACAAAACTCGATTACGTGTGTTGCGCCATTTACTCAGAAAGCCGCGGCCTTCGCATTGACCAATCCGGAGATGCAGAAATTTACTGCAAATATGCGCGCCGCCTATGCGCGTCGACGTGAGTTGGTCTTGCGATTGGCGCATAAAATGGAAAGCGACAAAGTCCTGGTTACGCCGCCGATGGGCGCATTCTATTATTTTCTCGATATGCGCCCGTTGAGCATGTCGTCCGCCGAAATTTGCGAACGCATCCTCGAAGAAGCCAGCGTGGGATTGATCCCCGGTTCGGCATTCGGCGCACAAGGCGAGGGCTTTGCGCGCATGACCATCGCCGCGTCGGACGAAGATGTGGAAGAAGGATTTACACGAATTGTAGAATGGGCCGAGAAGGTAAAGAGATAATCT
Organism: Anaerolineales bacterium; assembly: GCA_046707185.1. Classification (GTDB taxonomy): domain Bacteria; phylum Chloroflexota; class Anaerolineae; order Anaerolineales; family Villigracilaceae; genus Fen-1038. The sequence goes on from JBJKOR010000787.1 coordinate 2,909, forward strand.
TTTTCATATGTCGTTGCGAGCGCTTTCCGCGAAGCAATCTCATTCTTTCAAACAGGAGATTGCTTCTCGAAGACGCGCAACGACATAAACTGGAGCAACTATGAAAATTGCATTCCAAGGTGAAGCCGGTGCATATTCGGAGCAAGCCGTCTTCGAGTATTTGGGCGCAGTGGAAACTCAACCGTGCGAGTCGTTCGATGCAGTGTTCGCCGCCGTTGGGTCAAGACGATGCGAGGCGGCCTTGATTCCCATCGAGAATTCGTTGGCCGGCAGCATCCATCAAAATTATGATTTGTTGATGCGTTATCAACTGCATATCGTCGGCGAATATTTTTTGCGCGTCCGGCATTGCTTGATCGCGCTGCCGGGTGTAAAAAAATCCGAGGTCAAAAAAGCCATCAGTCATCCGCAAGCGTTGGGACAATGCGAGGCGTATTTGCGAAATCACGACATCAAAACGGAAGCGGTTTACGATACGGCGGGCAGCGTGAAGATACTCAAGGAAAGCGGCGCACGCGATACAGCGGCGATTGCGTCGCGGCGCGCAGCGGAGTTGTATGAGATGCAAATCCTTGAAGAGGGCATCGAAGATAACTCGGAAAATTACACGCGCTTTTTGAAGATCGCCCGCACAGCGATTCAACCGGACGGCGAAGCGAAAACTTCAATTGTGTTTACGCTGCGCAACGAACCCGGCGCTCTGTTCAAAGCTTTGAGCGTGTTCGCCTTGCGCGACATCGACCTGACCAAAATCGAATCGCGGCCATTGCAAGGCAAGCCGTGGGAATATCTGTTTTACATTGATTTCATCGGCGCGGCACAAGATGAAACCACCAAACGTGCGCTGGATCATTTAGGTGAATATGCCGCAATGCTGCGCGTGCTGGGTTCGTATCCGAGGTATAAGGGATGAACAAGCTTCGACGTGCTTGTTTTGTTGTATCTGCTATAGATAAATAGATTGCTTCCTCTTGTAGAATATCTCTCGAATATGGTTGCACAATGCAACCACAGACGCTATAATATCGGTGGAAAGGAAGAAAGCATGAATACGTTACATGTCCGCAGTGTGCCTGATGATTTATATAAACGCCTTAAAGAATTGGCGCGTACGAAGAATCGTTCCTTGAGCGCACAAGTGATTACGATGCTTGCTCAGTCTTTGGAAGACGAGGGCCGCCGTAAGAAGCAGGCCAAAATCCTGACCTCCATTCAACGCAGACGTTTCGCCGCGCCTAAGAACGCGCCTTCCGCGCTCAAATTATTGCGCGAGGATCGCGCTAGATGACCGGTGATATTCTGCGCTGCGTGTTGGACGCAAGCGTTGGCATTCAATTATTCGTCGAAGAAAAATACTCGAATAAAGTCCAGCGGATCTTTGTCAAACTTGCCGAAGATCCGGGAGCGGAAATTTACGTTCCCGATTTGTTTTATATCGAGTGCGCGAACATTTTGCTGAAATATACTCAGCGATATAACCGTTCATTGGATGATTCGCTGAAAGATATTCGAGATTTGCGAAAACTTGCGCTCAAGTCCACATCCACGACTGAATTGATTGAAGGCGCTCTGCTATTGGCAAAAGAGAAAAACTTGACCGCCTATGACGCGTGTTATGCCGTGCTGGCGCGGAAATTAAAACTTCCACTCATTACAGCAGATGCGCCTTTAGCATCCGCGATTGATTGGGCGGTTTGGATCGGCAATTTTGAAATTTAAATTCCTCTTGACACATCTTCCCCTCTCGCATAGAATACTGCCCAACATATAAAAACGCTGACGAGGACGAGTAGGCTTCAAAGCGATTTCCAGAGAGCCGAGCCGTTGGTTGAGTACGAAGGTCTCGAAACCAACGCGGTGTAAGCAAGGCAAAAGCGCAGAAGTCGAATGGACCTCCGAGTTGTGAAGAGAAAGCCTGATAGTTAATTAGTTAGATAGTCAAGTAGTCAGGCGAGTACCAGAGACGGGAACTGCACCCGTTACCCCGCAGAGGCACTTAGCCGACTATCAAACCAAATGACTAGCCGACTAGCTGACTAAAAAGAGTGACGCTGGCTTTGATATCCTGTGTGCATCACACAGGATATTTTGTTTTATGGCAGGTGTTGAACTTGGGTGGCACCACGAGAATCCCCTCTCGTCCCAATGGACGAGAGGGGAATTTAATTTAACCGATAGCCATGTCATTCTGAGCCGCGAAGCGGTGAAGAAACTCCGGTACGAAAAACAAGACTCTTCGGCCGCGAATGTCGCTCCCTCAGAGCGACATGAATTAAAGGAGAATTTATGCTTCTCGAATCAACCCAAGTTCAAACCACAACTGCACTCGCACCAGTTGCAAGTGTCATCCGCGAAGTACCAGCCGACCTTGAAACGCCGGTCAGCTTGTATCTCAAATTGCGCGGC
>JBJKOR010000788.1:0-1513 GCA_046707185.1 Anaerolineales bacterium
CTGTCTTTATCGGTCTTGATCGCGCTCCACGGCGCGTTAACGTCGAGATAGACATTGACTGCGGTAGCGAGCTTCATCGCTTCGCCGATGGCCGAACGCAGATGCACGGCTTCGAGCTCTGCGCCAACCGTGTTGAATCCGTTTTCGATGGTTGACAATAATTCTTTATCCGCATCACGCAACGAACTTATATCAATTGATGGCACGTGTCCATCCCAATTCTTGTAACAGAACGCCAGCACGCGGTTGGCAAGGTTGCCCCATGTCGCCACCAGTTCGTTATTATTGCGCGCCACGAACTCAGCCCAATCCCAATCGCTGTCTTTCATCTCCGGCATGTTGACCGTCAGATAATAGCGCAGCGCATCGGGATCGTAACGCGTCAGCGCTTCAAGTCCCCATACCGCCCAGTTGCGCGAGCCGCTGATCTTCTTGCCTTCGAGATTCATGAATTGATTGGCAGGCACATCATAGGGAAGCGTGAGCGACTGTTCGTCATTCGCAAAGATTTCCAAAAATTGACTTCCGACTCCCATCAACTCGGCGGGCCACAGCGATGTATGGAAGAAGATATTGTCCTTGCCGATGAAGTGGAATTGCTTCGCTTTGGGGTTGACCCACCACCCGCGCCACGCTTCATTCTGACCCGATAGCTGCGCCCACTCGATTGGGGCGGAGAGGTAGCCGATCACGGCTTCGAACCAAACGTAAATACGTTTGCCCGCTTCCGTCCAGCCTTCCACGGGAACCGGTATTCCCCAATCGAGATCGCGCGTGATGGCGCGCGGCTTCAAGCCTTCGGATTCAATTTTGCGCAGCGATTCGCCGATAACCGTATCGCGCATATGCGGACTGCGTTCTTCCAAAAACTTTTTGACATCTGGCTCGAGCTTGGAGAGATCGAGATAGAAATGTTCGGTGTCGCGTAGTTCCGGCGCCGACGTATCGCCCGCAACTTTGGAGCGCGGGTTGATGAGTTTTGTGGAATCGAGCACGTTACCGCAGTGATCGCATTGGTCGGAACGCGCGCCTTCGTATCCGCAGATGTAGCACGTGCCTTCGACATAACGATCCGGCAGGAAACGGTTCAATCCTGGCGAGAACCATTGCGGCTCGATTTTGGTGAACAAGAATCCGTTCTTTTGCAGAGCAAGGAACATGGCTTGTGAAACCTTGAAATGATTCTCGCTGTGCGTGGTGGTATAGAGATCGTATGAAATGCCGATCTTTTGGAACAACTCGATGAAGCCTTCGTGATAGGATTTGTACACTTCCTCGACCGGCTTGCCGAGTTTGTCGGCGCTCATCGTCACCGGCGTGCCGTGCGAGTCGGTGCCGGTGATCATCAGCACGTTATTCCCTTTGAGACGATGATAGCGCGCCACAATATCGCCGGGCAAATGCGAGCCGGTCAAGTTTCCAACATGGATTTGGGCGTTGGCGTAGGGCCAGGCCACTGCGATCAAAATATTTTCAGGCATTCGTAGCTCCAATATCTTATGTCATTGCGAGG
>JBJKOR010000789.1:0-3850 GCA_046707185.1 Anaerolineales bacterium
CCTGAATGATGTACCCAAACGCCGACGCAATCGCAAAGACATGCCGCGATTCCTGTTTCTCTTCGGGAATTACCTCATCGGCGAGAAATGCTTCCGGGAAAATATGCAGCGGATCGATCCCTTTACGTCGTCGGTCATAATAGGCTTTGTAATCCGCCATGTCGCGCAATAGGAAGGCCGGAAGTCCATGTTGGACACGCGCAAAATCAATGCGATGCTTGAAGCCTGTAGACTTGATCTCATATTGCGGATCCTGCTGGTATCGCAGCGGGATCAAATCGCTGTGTTCATCTTCCACGCCAATGATGCTTTTGCCCTCCTGTCCCTGTATCCCGCTGTTTGTGTCATACTGCCAAAATGGATGGCAATATCGAACCAGGCGATCGAGCAAGGTTTCAATTTTTTGAGATGCCTGCGTTCCATGAAATTCGATCAGCGCCTCCAACAGGGAAACATTTTCTATCTGATCCTTAAAGTAAAGGCGGGCATGTTCTTGGATTTTGTCGGCCCATTCAATTTCTCCCCAGGATTCCAACTGTCCAGGCGTCTCAGTTTGGGTTTTGGCTGCAAAGGTTTGATATACGGCAAGGGGTGTCAGGGAAGAAGCGTACTTCCGATAAAAATGCTGGATGTAGTCCGGACCCACAGCCTCCACCGTTAATTCGTAGATGCCATCTTCCATATTGGAGTTCTTAATGTTCTCGGAGGCGCGTTCTTCGAGATTGGAGATGGCCCGCTCCACTGCTTGCCGTGTGCTTGAGAATGTTAATTTCAATTGGCGAACGTGATCACCCAATTGTTCGTAAATCATCGAAGCCTGCCGTTGGGCATGCCATTGCAGAGTCTGCTGGTTGACTTCTGCCATCCAATTCAAACAATCGTTGCGGGAACGGTTCAATGACTCCTGCCAGGATTTTCGGAACAATACACGCTGGGCGGTTCGAACTGTATCGCCCGCCATACCTCGCAAATGATCGCGTGATTGGCGATAGGATCCCTCTGCTTGAGCTAATTCCTGCTCACTGACTCCCTGTTGGATCAGGCGTGCCTTCAAACCTGTGAATGCGCAGGCTGATTCTGTAACGCGCTCCACATTGGAAACCACCGCGCCGAATTCATCGAGAATCGCCTGGGCAAACCGGATTCCACGCTCGATGGTGATCTTCGAGATTTCCTCCTGGAAAATCTTTTCCTTTTTGCAGACCATTTCTGCGGCTCTTTCGGAGATCTTTGTTTTGATGTAATCCCGGTCCCGGGCATCACTTTCCTCTTGAAGTGCGAGCAGACGGCGCACTTCCTCCACCTCACCTGCCTTTCGGATAGCGGGAAGATTCAAGCCACTAATCTGCTGGCCCGCCAGTAAATCCTCTAAAACCTGGTCGTCGCGCAGCCGCAACCGGCTGAGGATTGCCAGGGCATTTTCCCTGACCTCCCGCAAGTCAGATTGTGCCAGGGCCACCTCATGCAACATGGCCTGCCCAAAACGGGCACTGCAATAAGAAAGGATTTTTTGCGCAGGGAAAATCAATGAAGCCGCGGCAAAGGAACTATAAGCACGCCTGCGACCCTGGAATTCTTCAAGCAGGATGCTTACATTTGCATTGAAGCCGCGGATGGCGCCGCCGATGGATGAACCTGTGTCCAAAAATATCGCAGAAGCGATCATATTGAAAACATCGTCTTCTGAATTTAGTCGATTCCCGGCCTGGTTGCCAAGTTCCACAACAAAATTCATATCGAAAGGTGGAGCCTGAACATGGATCGGTGCGCCTTCTGGGTACTGCACATGCCAATTCGGATTTTCGATCAGGTAATTTTCTTCCTTGAACCAGGCATACGTATTGGCGCGGATCCGTTCTCTCTGAATCGGCGTTTCGTTTTTGATGGCCTTGTCAATAATAGACGGCAGCAAGGTGACGCCCACAATAGTCGGATTGGCCTCCTGTAATAAATGGCGGCAAAGGTAGGCAATATCGTAAGCCATGGAACTGCCGGTTCCGCCGCAGGAGGAGAAGATGATTACAACCCGCACACTGCCGCGCTCCACCACAAAGCGCGTTTTTTCATCGCTCATACGCTCGGTGGCATCAATATTTTCGATCTGCTGGATCGACTCCGTGGCGAGGCGCAGCCGGTCGATGAAGGCCGGGCCAGAGTTACGATCGTTAAACATACGGAATAATGCCAGCCTTCCGACAGGCCGCATCTGCCCTGCGCCGCGGTTTACATAGCCAGCTTTCAAACGCGAATCGCGCGGCCACCAGGCTCGGATGGAAGGAAAGTTACCCAGGTGTGCCAAAACCGCATCACCGTTGAAGCCCACCAACTCCGCGCGTTCGCCGGGTTTGAACCAGGACGCAATGAAGGGATCCACTGTGCTGTCTGCATCTACCCAAAGAAAACGAAGAATGGGGACGTCCCCATAGGCGCGACGTAGCAGGTCCTTCAGCCGCCACGCAATCTGACCTGAGCTGGTCCCGAGGAACAAAAACAAAGTGGGTTCAAATCGTATTTCGTTCATGTTCGACTCCTTTCTTTATGCACCGTTATCGCTAAGATATTGGATTTCCTGATCGCCTATACGGAAAATAGCACCATGTTCCAGAACCAGATTCGCTCGCACCACGGCATATCCTTTATGCACATCTCCAATAGGCTTCAACACAATCTGATTACCTTGTGCGGATTTTTCAACCTGCAAGACGGCATGTTTTGCAGCAATCTCATCGCCCTGAATCACGATGTCACAATCAGCCGCGCGGCCTATGCACACTTCAGCTTTTTTCAAGGCCGTTAGGTCCACCTCCTGGGGCTGGGTTATGCTTCCGTGATTGCGCCAATAGCGCAATGTCCCCGTAACCAGAGGCGGCAAAGAACTTGTATAAAGACGGCGAGATACCGTGGTGCCTAGGACGAGGAAACCAAGGGTGACCAGCCCGCTCCAGCCAATTACTGATTTGCAGCGTATAAAAGGCGATGGTATGGAAAAATCCAGCGGGATTGTTTTGGAAGGCAAAACATCCAGACCAGCTTCGGATGCAATGGTCAACGTACCTTTGTATTCCCCACCGGGCAGCAGCCATCGACCGGAGGTGAGTAAATACCCTATTTTTGTCGAGCCAGGATTCAAGGCCAAGTTCATGGGCGTAGCTGTAAAATTTTTCAATGTGCGCAGTGAGATTGTCACCTTCTCTTGGTTAAGGCTTGCAAGGTTTAATCGGATGGGTAACTGTACAGTCCTTGAAATGCATTCACTTACAGCAACGTTCGAAGGGATGATTGCCAATGTCCTGACAATCCTTATTTGTGCTTGTGCCTCCGCGCTTTTTGTATACGATAAGCCGCGATATGTCGCTTCCTGACTCTCAAAGCGGAGGTGATATAAACCCTGCTCAACTGGGGCAAATGTTCCCGTATATTCACCGGCATTTCCCTGCAAGAGAACAATTTGCTCGTCCCCTGATGGGGCTGTGATGTGAGCCAGAATGTTCCCCTGATCCAAGAAAGGTGGCTGTCCACCTTCAAGGTGAACTTGGATAGGCAAAGGCTGACCCCGAAATTCGATTGCGCCGAGTGGCTGATCGGGAACCAAAGCTGGGAACACGATGCCCTCGCTGCGCAGTGTTTGGGTTACGGGTACTACTCCTTTCATGCCATTGGCCGCCAAGAGGTATTGGCCAGGCTGGCCTGTATTCATATATACCCTGGTGTAATTGCCATCTCCAGCTTTTGCATCACCGTGCGTTCCATCATCATAGAATTGGTCGAGGCTTTCCTGTGAACCATCCGGCCGGGTGATGATCGCAGAGAAACTCACATCGCCAATAATCTTTACCTGCTTCCCATCAGG
>JBJKOR010000790.1:0-1387 GCA_046707185.1 Anaerolineales bacterium
TTCCGCGCGGCGCTGCCAGCGACTTGACCATGGGCCTGCCCAGCCAACAGGTAACCCAACAGGAATTGGCCGATATTAATAACTACATATCGCAAGCCAGCTTGAAGGGTTCGGTTTTGATGATCGACCAGCGCCAATTGTTGACGTTCAACTATGTAAAACAGATTCCGCTTGTGCCGGAATACGAGAAAAAATATATGATGGATCAAGCCATGGGAAATAACGCAACGTATTTTCGGAATTATTATCATGAACTGGCCGACAAGCGCTTCAGCCTGATCGTCACCGAAGTGCTTCGCCTGCGGCGCGATACCGGCGCTTTCTCCAACGAGAACAATGATTGGGTGGATTGGGTCTCCAAGCCAACGTTGTGTTTTTATAAACCACTGGCAACGTACGATGATATTAACGTGCAGCTGCTTATTCCGCGCCAGGATATATCCGCCTGCCAAAAATATCTCAAGTAAGCATGGTTATTGGATCATGGAATTATGAAGACATTGATTGAACTTGCCCCGCTGGCGCTATGGGCATTGCTCTGGATCATTGGCGGATGTCTCCTGACTGCTAGCTTGTTTCGCTTACGCCGAAGTGAGACAGCGATGGTCGGTTTGGGAATTGGACTCGTCGTTGAAACCTGGCTTGCCAATGTGCTGGCACAAATCACGCCTGTTGCAATTGCCTTCTGGCTGGCAGCGGGGTTGACCTTCATCAGTGGTTTGAGCGCGTTCATGATAGTACGACGAAACAAATATGTCGTTGCGAGAAGGACGAAGTCCGACGAAGCAATCTCCTCTCAAAACGATGAGATTGCTTCTCGAAGATCGCAACGACATTTGGGTTTTTCCTTTTCGCTCGCTCCATGGTTGATTCTCGCTGCACTGACAATTCTATTTATCTCCATCGGGCGCGGACTTGCCATCTTCGAAGATTATCAAAACCTGCCGACCATTTCGATGATGGCAACCGGCGACATTCCGCCGCATTTCGCCCTCGATCCGCACTTCACCTTCAACTATCATTACTTTCTCTTGTTGTTCGCAACGCAATTCATGTGGCTTGGCTCCATGTATCCCTGGAGCGCGCTCGATGCCTCGCGCGGTTTGATCATCGCACTGCCGCTGATACTGGCGTGGTTCTGGGCGTTTCGCATGACACGCAATCGCGTCGCTTCGACTTTGACGAGCATTGTATTTCTATTCGCGGGCGGAGCGCGTTGGTTATTATTATTGGTACCTCAACCGATTCTGCAATTGATCTCGAAGCAAATCACGCCAATCGGTTCCGCGAGTGCAACTGCGCCCGACCTCGTCCGCGCCTTGATGTCGAATTGGAAGATCGAAGGCAATGGTCCGATCCCGTTTCCGTTTGCGTTTCACAGCGGCAT
>JBJKOR010000791.1:0-1688 GCA_046707185.1 Anaerolineales bacterium
TTGCTTCCGGCTTCCTCCAGACCTTGCCTCGCGACAACGCCCTTGCCTTCCGCTAATGGTTGGTGCAATCAACCTCCATAAGGGTCTTTCACCCTCTAGTCAACGCCCATGCTGGGCGCACAACACAAACGAGCCGTGATCGTCACGGCTCGTTGCGAATTAATCGGATTTCTGCTTCTCTTTCTTGACTTCAAATATCTCACGGCCTTGATAATGTCCGCAATTCGGGCAGACCGTGTGAGGCAGGCGCATCTGTCCGCAATTGGAGCACGCAACCAGATTACGTTCTTGCAGCGCATCATGAGCGCGGCGACGGTCGCGGCGGCCCTTGGAATGTTTGCGCTTGGGATGTGGGGTCATGACTTTCTCCTTTACATACAACGGACGGGCCAATGCCCGCCCAACGATTTCTACTGCTTTTTGCATTAATTCCTAAACTCGATTCTAGCAACTACAAGCTGAAACACAAAAGTTTAGTTTAGATAATTACGCAGTACTCCGTAACGAAGCGGGCAGATTATAGTGGCAGAAGGCAGTGACGTCAAGCCTGAATCGTTGTAAAATCGATTTCATGGAAGTACAAATCGCAGTTGCAAAAATCGGAAAGTTTGGCACACCGGAAAGCGGCGATACCCTTGAAGTCATCGAAAGACCGAACGGCGGATTGTCGGTTGTGTTGGCGGACGGCCAGACTTCAGGTCACGGCGCGAAAGCCGTCGCGATGATGGTCGTTAGAAAAGTCATCGGATTGCTGGCCGAAGGCGTGCGCGATGGTGCCGCGGCGCGCGCCGCGTCCGATGCGCTTTACACCGACAAAAAAGGAAAAGTCATCAGCACGCTCAACATTGCTTCGGTGGATTTGCACAGTGACACGATTGTGTTGACGCGCAATAACCCCTGCCCCATCTTCATCGCACGCGCCGGTTCGACCGATTGTCTCGGCGCGGAAAGCATCCCGCTGGGAACCTCGCGCGATGTGCGCCCTATCATCACCGAATTTGAAATCGAACCCGAATTGACGATCGTCATTTTTACCGATGGTTTGACTCATGCCGGCGAACGGCGCGGCCATCCGATGGACGTTTGCGAAGTGATCGAATCTCTGCTCGAGGAACAGGAACCCACACCGCAGGAGCTTGCCAATGAACTGCTTTCCTATGCAGTCAAGCTCGACGAGGGCCGGCCTGCCGACGATATCAGCGTACTTGTCCTGAAAGTTGCCCCGCTCAATGGGGACGAAGTCCGCCGGATGTCAGTGCGGCTTCCCATCTCTATAAACCAGGGATGAACAGAGACAAACAAAGACAAAAAAGCAACCGCCAAGCTCGCAAAGTCCGCTTAGCTGTTTTGGCGTTCTTCGCGACCTTTGCGGTTCAAGAAGAATCCGAATCCGTCACTGTTCATCACCGGTGAATTTGAATCACAAAATATTTTGTTGATGAACGAAAAAGAAGAGCCTGACAGTAAAATTCTAATTGGTGTGGTTGGGCCGTGTGGCGCTGGCAAATCAACTTTGATTGCAGGTCTGGAGCGCGAGGGGTTTCATTGTCGTCACATCGCACAGGAGCATTCCTATGTCCCTTATATGTGGAAGCGAATCACCAATCCCGATTTGCTGATTTATCTCGATGCGTCGTTTGAAGTCTCCACCCGGCGCCGAAAGCTCAACTGGAACGAAAAAGATTACA
>JBJKOR010000792.1:0-2358 GCA_046707185.1 Anaerolineales bacterium
GCGCCGCCATCAGGAAGGCAAAGCGCGTGGCGGAGGAGCGGTCGAAGTTGCGGAACATACCGCCGGGGATGGTCGAGCCGGAACGCGACGAGCCGGGGAAAACCGCCAGCACTTGAAACAAGCCGACGATGAGACTATCCAGCCACGTGATCGAGTCGAGGTTGCGGCTTTTCTTTCCAAGCCATTCGGCAAGGAACAGCAAAATCGCGGCGGTGAATAAGCGGATGGCAGCTTCCATCAAAGGGTTTTGGAACAAGTTCTGCACAACGTCTTTCAAAAACAAGCCCGCGATACCCGCCGGAATGGTGGCGATGATGAGATACCAAGCCATTTTATTGTCTTGCGAGGAAAACGGTCTGGCAAAGAAGGCCTTGATCATCGTCCAGAAATCCTTCCAAAAGTAGACCAGCAGCGCCAATAGCGGTCCGAGTTGAACGAGGACAAGAAAGGCAAATACGGCGTTGCTGGATGGAATGTTCAATATTTTCTGCACGATCAGCATGTGCGCCGTGGACGAGACCGGGATGAATTCGGTCAGGCCTTCGATGATGCCAAGCAAAAATCCGTAGAAGAGGTTCATGGTTTGAGATTCCTTTGATTGATGAAGTATGGGAATAGTATATTAGGAAATGGTGAATAGGAAATGGGTTTAGTGATTTTCTGAGGAGGAAGGGCCTTCCAGGTCGTTTATCAAATAAGATGAAGATTCCTCCCGTACAGAGCGGTCAACGCCAGGTTCGTTGGCGCCCACCTTCGAACGTTTTAGATATGCAATATAGCCGGTTACGATTCTAATAAGCTCCTCCACGAGTTTTGTGATCTCCATGTATTTTTCTGTGGAAACATAGCCCAACTCATGAGCGAGCGTAAGGTGACTACATGTTTCCGTTAATGAGCCGCGAGCAATATAGCAAAAGCGGACATTATCCTGATAATAATATCTTTCATGTCCTTCTGCAATGTTTGCAGGAACGCTTGAAACCGCACGGCGAATTTGCTGATTCAAGTTCCACTTCTCTTCCGCGGGAAGCAGAGGCAATATTTCTTTGTAAACCATCGACGCAAAACCTTTCGACTTCTTCCATGCTTCAAGGGTTTCCAGACCCTGAATATTGTCATTAGTCATCAAAACCTCCACCTATTTCCCATTTCCCATTCCCCTTTTACTTCTTTCTGCGTTACCACGCCATTGCCCCAATAACTCCGGCACGCGCGCTTCGAACGAGCCATCGGCGATATAACCTCGAATATTCTCCATCAAACGAATAAGCGCTCGTAGATTATGAATCGAAATCAAGGTTCCAGCTAACAATTCCTTTGCCACAATCAGATGACGAAGATAGGCACGCGTAAAAGTTCGGCACGTATAACAGTCACACGTTTCGTCGATCGGACGCTCATCGCGGGCAAAGGAAGCGTTCATCAGGTTCAATCGTCCTTCCTGTGCAAAAGCCGAATGATGACGCGCCAGACGCGTCGGCAGGACGCAATCGAAAATGTCGACGCCGCGCAAGACGCCATCGATCAAATCTTCGGGCGTACCGACGCCCATCAGGTAACGCGGCTTGTTTTCGGGAAGGAACGGAATCATCACGTCCAGCATGGCATGCATCTCGTCTTTGGTCTCGCCCACCGACAGCCCGCCGATGGCAATGCCGGGTGTATCGAGCGAAGCGATAAATTGAGCGGACTCCGCCCGCAGGTCCGGGTTGACGCCGCCTTGAATGATCCCGAACAAAGCCTGGTCGTTGCGCGTCTTTGCCTCGATGCAGCGTTCCGCCCAACGATGCGTCCGATGCATGGCAAGTTTGGTGTACTTGTGATTATTCGGATCGGAACATTCATCGAACGCCATGATGATGTCGGCGCCGAGGTTCTCCTGAATGGCGATGGACTTTTCGGGCGTGAAGCGATGCGTCGAGCCGTCGATGTGACTCTTGAAGGTCACGCCGTCGTCATCGATCTTGCGCGTCTTCGCCAGCGAAAAGACCTGAAAGCCGCCCGAGTCGGTGAGCACGGGACGATGCCATTGTATGAAATTGTGCAAGCCGCCCATGTCACGCACAAGTTCATCGCCGGGACGCAGGTAAAGATGATAGGTGTTGCTCAAGACGAGCGTGGCATTGACCTCTTTGAGATGCACCGGCGTAAGCGTCTTGACCGTGGCTTGCGTGCCGACTGGCGCAAAGACCGGCGTGAGCAGATCGCCGTGCGGTGTGGTGAAAACGCCAGCGCGGGCGCGGTTGTTTTTTGAAGTGATTTGGAATTCAAACATTGGGCTGATTGTAAACGAGAATTTCAAGATTAAGTTAGTTTCTGGTGCAAAAGGCACCTTATAGTATGTTGTACATTGAACTT